>JASHWA010000331.1 GCA_030044325.1 Bryobacteraceae bacterium | reverse complement strand
GGACGTGCGCGCGGGCAGTCTGCGGGGGCGCTTCGATGCGATTGTGATTCCGGACCAGGCGGCGCAGCAGATCGCGCAGGGCCATCGCGCGGGCACGATGCCGCCGGAATATTGCGGGGGGTTGGGCGATCAGGGCGCGGCGGCGCTGAAGGATTTCGTCGCACAGGGAGGGACGCTGATCCTGTTCAATCACGCTTCCGATTACGCGACGCAGGCGTTGGGGGTGAACTCGAAAAACGTTTTGCGCGGGGTGGCGAACAAGGATTTTTATTCGCCGGGATCGCTGTTGAATGTAACGCTCGATTCCAGGAGTCCGCTGGCGTACGGGATGCCCGCGCAGATCACGCTATGGAGCGAGCAGAGCCCGGCCTGGGATGCGGAAGGCGGCGAAACGGTGGCGAGGTATCCGGCCTCCGGAGTGCTCGCGTCGGGATGGCTGCTGGGTGAGAAATACCTGGCGGGGAAGGCGGCGCTGCTGGATGTGGAGAGCGGGCGCGGGCACATGATTTTATTCGGAATGCGGCCGCAGTATCGGGGGCAGAGTTACCAGAATTTCAAGCTGTTTTTTAATGCGCTGGTGGCGTACGAGTAGTTGTCCAAAGCGCCATCGGCTCACCCTGCTTTTCGACTACGTACGTCAGCGCCGCATCGATGTTCTTCTGATCGAGCAGCCGGCGAGTGCTCCCGTGGCGGGCCCAACGCTTTCTGTCCCGCGCGTCGAACCCGTCCGCATTCAGCACTCGACTGGCGTACGACTTGAGATCGTTCATCACGCGCCCTGGTGTCTGCTCCGCGTCAACCACGACGTGGACGTGGTTCGTGCGGACGTGTAACGCAATGAGGGACCATCCCCGCTGTGCGCAGCGCTGGACGATCGCACTGAGGACAGTTTCCCGGCGCGGTTGATCAAGCTCATACGGGTCTTGACGCATGAGCCGGGCTCCAGAGCCGCGCGACCTGCGTTGACAGGCAGCGTGGGCGTCCCGGGTTGGTTGTGCATTCGGTCGATGGACCCTTCCTCGCCGTGAAGGTGGGCACCGTAGCAGGCGAACGTGATGAGATACGTCACAACGAACCGCGACCACAGGAGCGGCCACCGGCCTAACCTTCAGGATTGTACATAGCGCACAATGGAGCTGGCAAGCGTGGGCTGTTTTGGGTGGCTGTGTGCCATGGTCAGCGCGGACCGCTCCCTGTGGTCGCGGTTCGGGGCCGGTGCTCGTGTTAGCAAAGCCAGATCGCACGCTCTAGGGAGCTCAGTGTCCCAGTAGCGTCGACTGTTACTTCGCGCTTGTGACGGTGATGTGATACGTGCCGTCGCTCTTCCGGCGCTCGAATCGGTAGGCGGTGACGTCGATCTCGTCCCACTCCTGGGAAACGGCGAGCAACACGCGGGCCAAGAGTACAGCTTGATCTCGGGTCATTTTGAATCCGACGGTCTGAAGCTCGCCGACAGCCTTTCTAGTTCCCTCGACCGGATAGATCCGCTGCGTCCGAACGTTTGGATCGGCCTCTGCTATATTCCCTGTCCCTTAGCTGCACCCGCTTGTGCCGCCGCAATTTTCGCATTTGTAGCACGAGCCGTTGCGGGTCATCAGGCCGCCGCACTCGGAACACGTCGGGGCGTCGGCCGCTACGGGGCCGAAGGGGAGGGCCTGCTGGGGGCTGGGCTCGGTTACTTGCAGCTTGGGAGTGTCGCCGGCTTCGCCGACTGCGTACTCGGGACCGAGGAACTTTGCGCCCATCCAGCGGAAGATGTAATCCATGATCGACTTCGCGTAGGGGATCTGGGGATTGCCGGTCCAGCCGCTCGGCTCGAAACGGACGTGGCTGAATTTATCGACCAGGAATTTCAGCGGGACGCCGTATTGCAGCGCGAGGCTCACCGCGGTGGCGAAGGAATCCATCAGGCCCGAAATGGTGGAGCCTTCTTTGGCCATGCGGATGAAGATTTCGCCCGGCGCGCCTTCGTCGTACAGGCCCACGGTGATGTAGCCTTCGTGGCCGCCGATCGAGAATTTGTGCGTGATCGAGGCGCGCGTGTCGTCGAGCTTGCGCCGCACCGGCCGGTACACGATTTTTTCTTCCACTTTGGTCACCGCGGCAACCGACTCCTTGGCGCCTTTGGCGGAACCGCTTGAAAGCGGCTGCACCCGCTTCGAATTATCGCGATAAATCGCGACCGCCTTCAACCCCAGCCGCCAGCTTTCGATGTAGGCGCTCATGATGTCTTCGACGGTGGATTCCTCGGGCATGTTGATGGTCTTCGAAATCGCGCCGGAGATGAACGGCTGAGTCGCGGCCATCATGCGCACGTGGCCCATGTAGTGAATCGAGCGCGTTCCGTTCTGCGGGCGGAAGCTGCAATCGAAAACCGCGAGATGTTCGTCGCGAACGAAGGGAGCGCCTTCGATGGTTCCTGTCGAATCGATATGATCGACGATTTTGTTCACCTGATCGGGCGAGTAACCGAGCTTGATCAGCGCGGCGGGCACGGTGTTGTTGACGATCTTGATCACGCCGCCGCCGACCAGCTTCTTGAACTTCACCAGAGCGAGATCCGGCTCGATGCCGGTGGTGTCGCAATCCATCATGAAGCCGATGGTTCCGGTGGGCGCGATGACGGTGGTCTGCGCGTTGCGGAATCCCGCGCGCTGGCCGAGCTCCAGCGCTTCCTCCCAGCATCTGCGGGCATTTTCATAGAGCGCAGCAGGGACGCGGCGGCTGTCGATGCGGGCGGTTGCGTCGCGGTGCATGCGAATCACCTCGAGGAACGGCTGTTCGTTCACCGCGTAGCCTTCGCACGGGCCGGTGGCATCGGCGGCGATGCGCGCGCTGGTGAGATAGGCCTGGCCGCACATGATGGCGGTGAGCGCGGCGGCCCAGTCGCGCCCCTGATCGCTGTCGTAGGGAATGCCCATGGACATCAGCAGCGCGCCGAGGTTCGCGTAACCCAGACCCAGCGGACGGAAATCATGCGAATTTTTCGCGATCTTTTCGGTCGGATACGCCGCGTTATCGACGATGATCTCCTGCGCGAGAATCACCGTGTCCACGGCGTGCCGGTACGCCTCCACGTCAAACTGCCCGTTGGCGCCGACGAACTTCATCAGGTTCAGAGACGCGAGATTGCAGGCCGAATCGTCCAGGAACATGTATTCGCTGCACGGATTGGACGCGTTGATGCGCGCGGTGCTTTTGGAGGTGTGCCACTGGTTGATGGTGGTGTCGAACTGCATGCCGGGATCGCCGCACTGGTGGGTGGCTTCGGCGATCTGGCGCATAAGATCGCGCGCCATTTTGCGGTCTTTCTTTTCGCCGTTGAGCCGCGTGGTGGTCCACCATTCCTCGTCGTTGACCACGGCGTGCATGAAATCGTCGGTGGCGCGCACGCTGTTGTTGGCGTTCTGGAAGAAAATCGAGCTGTACGCTTCGCCGTCCAGCGAGGAATCGTAGCCCGCGTCGATCAGCGTGTGCGCTTTTTTCTCCTCTTTCGCTTTGCACCAGATGAATGCTTCGATATCGGGGTGGTCGGCGTTGAGGATCACCATTTTTGCGGCGCGGCGCGTCTTTCCGCCGCTCTTGATGACGCCCGCAAAGGCGTCGAACCCTTTCATGAAGCTCAGCGGACCGGATGCCCGGCCGCCGCCCGAGAGCAGACCTTCTTCCTCGCGCAGCGTGGACAGGTTGGTGCCGGTTCCCGAACCCCATTTGAACAGCATGCCTTCGGTTTTCGCCAGGTCGAGAATCGACTCGAGCGTATCGCCGACCGAATTGATGAAGCAGGCCGAACACTGGGGACGCGTCTCGCCGGCTGCCAGCTTCTTGATAGAACCGGACGTTTCATCAAAATACCAGCCATAACCGCGGGGCTCTTTGACGCCGACGTTGAACCATACCGGCGAGTTGAAACACGCCTTCTGGGTAAGCATGAGATGCGCGAGCTCGTCGCGGAAATTGGCGCCGTCCTGCACGGTTCTGAAGTAGCGGCCGGCGATGCCCCAATCGGTGATGGTGTCGACGACGCGGCCGATCAACTGGCGGACGCTCGTTTCTCGTTCCGGCGACGCGATTTTGCCGTAGAAATACTTGCTGACGACGATGTTGGTCGCGGTCTGCGACCAGTCGACGGGCACTTCGACATCGCGCTGCTCGAAGATCACGGCGCCTTTATCGTTGCCGATGGAAGCAGTGCGCAGCTCCCATTTGAGCTGGTCATAGGGATTTTTCCCAGGCTCGCTAAAATACCGGGGAAACTCGACTCCGACGCGTTCGCCGGCGGGAATCGGCCGACGTAAATCCTTTAATTTCAGAGCAACACCGACGCCTAATTGTCCCATGGAGTGTTCCTTTGTAAAGGGTCAAAAGCGACTTTGACGATTCGGTTTCAGTCCATCAAAGCCGCTGTCGGCAATGATGACCCAATATATAGGGGCTCGTCAAGAACTTTATCTATATGCGGTGCATGGGTTTGCAATTAGACCTATTTCCAGGTTAGCATTCAGCGAGGACATCATGACGATCACGAAAATGACTCCTAATCTTTACACCGATGATGTGGCCGGCTGCGCGCGGTTCTGGGTGGAGCGGCTGAATTTCGAAAAAACGGTGGAAGTTCCGGAAGAGGGCGGCAAGCTTGCGTTCGTGGCTCTGCACAAGGGAAATCTTGAAGTGATGTACGGCAGCTACGCGAGCCTGGAGCGCGAGCCGCTGGTTGCTGGGGCTTATCAAAAAGGCACGGGATTTTTGTTCATCGAGGTGGATGAGATCCGCGGGGCACTGGCGGCGATGGAGGGCGCGCCGCTGGTCGCCGAACTGCACGACACCTTTTACGGCGCGACCGAATTCACGGTAAAGGATCCGGCGGGGCACCTGCTGACGTTCGCGCAATTCGGGAAAAGGTGATCGCGGCGAGAGAGACGATCAGGGTGTCGACGAGCAGGTTGAACAGGTACATGTGTTTCACGTTGTCCCAGGCGTCGCCGAGCGCGGCGGTTGAGAACGCGACGATCGCGCCCAGGCTGAGCAGCGCGAGGAATGCGATAGTCAGGCGATTTCGCGCGAAGAGGGCGGTGGATGGAGCGATCACGAGCGCGATCAGGATGAACCGGCCGATACCGCCGAGCGCGCGCTCATGAAACGCGCTCCAGAAGGCGAGGGATCGGTTTTTCGCGCCGGGCGGTTGGCCGGCGGAACGCTCGAAATTCCCGCACCATTCGGGGCGTAGGGAAAATGCGTTGGGCAGCAGGGCTCGCGCGTGGCGCCAGATGCGCGCGGGGTGAAACAGGTAAAAGCGCGCGACCGATGGCGGGTTCAGAAGGTTGCCGACCGCGCCGGTGCGCATCAGATCGTAAAAAGCCGTACCGGGCGACCAGGCGCCGGTTCCTGAAAACCTGGCGAGAGCCGGATCGGCGTGCATGCTGCGCAGGTCCGCCTGGGGATCGTGAGATTCGGGCAGAATCGAGAGAAAAACGACATTGTAGGTGTTGGCGAGCTTGAGCGAATCGGGCAGCGTGACGAAGTTGAAAGCGGCGGAGAGCAGGATGAGCGCGCATCCGGCGATGGCGGCGCGCCTGAATCGGAAGGCGGAGAGCGCGAAGGGGGCGAGGAGAATCGCCAGGCTGAGATTCTGCGCTTTCGCGTCCACGAGCAGGGCGGCCCACAGCGACCAACGCAGGATTTGCGCGGGCGTCGCGTTGCGCGCGACGCTGATCGCGACGCTTTCGGCGACCAGCAGAAGCAGAAAAATGCAGGTTGCGGGCTCGGCGTAAAAAGAATTCCAGTAGGCGGCGTAGCCGGCGTCGGTCGCAATGAGCAAGGCAGTGAGCCAGACGAGGGGGGCGCCGCGAACCGGCTGGGTGACTTTCAGCAGATACGCGAAAGCTGCGAGAAATGCGGCGAGGTGTACGAAACCCATGACGCGAATATCCAGCACGCCGTGAAAAAAAATGCGGCTCAGCGCGATCGCCGCGGCGACGAACAGATATTCGGCGCCAGGCTGTTCGAGCGTGGGGTAGCGCGAGGCGGGGTTGCGAATATATTTGCGCTTGACGTACGCGTCCCAGATGGACGATTTGTCCTGGGGCGCGTATCCGAAACGGCCGATCATTCTGGCGAAATCGCCCTGATCGGAGAGTCCGAGGATGGGAGGGACGAATAATCGAAACGCGAGGATCGCGGCGGCGGCGGTCCACACGGCCAGGCGCTGCCGCTGCGCACTCATGTGTTTAAACCGCTCACTCGAAGGTCGCCTGTTCCGACGGGCGCGGGATGGGCCGCATCCTGCGGATGGCGGTTCGCCACCGGCGCCGATGGCCCAACGAGGCGCGAGGGTGACTCGGGTTGATGAGGCGGGGCAATGCTCCGGATGTATGAGAAAGATAGTTTCGACGCACGCCGTCAGCCCGCGACTTCGACGGCGAGCGGGGGCATTTTTCGCCGGCCGATTTTGAGCGTCAGTTTGCGGGCGCCGGGAGCGATCTCGTCCGGCAGGCGGAAGTTCAATTCGAAGCGCTGGGGGCGCGGGTCGATGCAGAAGGATTCGAGCGCAATCAGCGGCGTTTGGTCGATAAACGCGTCGACCTCTCCCGGGTTGGTGATCTCCTCGACAATAATTTTTACGTAACGCGTCTCGATGCGATTTTCCGCGATCATGTTGATTCCGTCGGTGATCTGGCGAACGCGCGGCACCGATGGCCCGGGAGGAATGACGCGCAGCGTAGTGGCGGGCGCGATGGGGCGATCGAGCCACAGCACTTCGACGGGAAGCAGGCCGGTTTCTTCGAGCACCGGCAGCATCACGTTGATCTGCTGCAACCCAGCGCGATCCGGCGGTCCGATGTAGCAGACCGTTCCGAGCGAGGTTCCGATTTTCACCTGCAAGTGATGCAGCCCGACTTCGGCGGGAAGGTTTTCGACCCAGATCGAAATGGAGGCGAACCGGCCGCGGCATGGCGCCACCGGCTCCGAGCTGTTGGCGTTGGTGATGCGGCGGATGCGCACGGTGTTTTCGCTTGGCGTGGGAATCCACCCGGGGGCGCGCTTGCGCCAGGTGGTCCACATATATTGCGTGCCGGCGCCTTCAAGCGACAGCACCTGAAAATCGTTCGCTCCGGCAAATTCGAGCACGTCCGCGGAGGAGATGCGCACGCCGTCCCAGGTATCGATGGGCGCCAGGCGATTGATGAGACCGTTGAAATGCAGAACGGCCATGCCGCCGGTATTCATGACGCGCTGAATTTCGCGCAGGTAGCTGAACACCACTTCGCGCGCGGGGATGTGCTGGAAAACGGCGTAGGAGTAGACGAATTCGAACGAATCGGCGGGGAACATGGCGAGGCTGGAGCCGTCGGAGACGTGGACGTGCGCGTTTGCAACGTCGCTCAGCTTTTCCTTGGCGAGCGTGATCATTTCATCCGATACATCGACGCCGTGAATTTCGGTGAAATGGCGGCTCATGGGGCGCATCAGACGGCCGGGTCCGCAGCCGATTTCGAGGGCGCGCCAATCGCCGCGTTCGGCGAGCGGAATGCGGCTCAATTCGGACTGGAGCCGGTTGAGGACCTCGGTCGCTGTGGCGTAGAACTGCGCGTCGTCGGAATCGCGGCGGCCGAAGGCGACGAAGTAGCCCGCATCCGTGCGCGCGCGGGCGTTCCAGTCGTCGCGCATTCGCCGCGAAATTTCAGATTCGGGCATGCTACTTGCGCGCCGAATACTTGTCGAGCGCTCCGATCAGGGCCTTCGCCGAGGGCGGCGGAGGAACGCTGGACGTCAAGATTTCGCGGTTGGTGATTTTGCGGCCGTAGAGCTCGCTATTCCATTCGTCATCGGGACGAAGCGTGGCGCCGCTCAAGGAAACTCCCGCAAAGAGGCCGCGCTGGCGCGACCAGGTGAGGATTTCGGCGGTCATCATGGCGTCGGTTTCGGCCTGCGAGTCGCGGCCGACGGGACCCGCGGCCACGGATGCATCGCCGCCCAGGGTGAACTTGCTCGAGAGCAGCCGTTGCATGCCCTTTTTGTTCATGATCAGCATGAAGACGTCGGTCTCGGCGCCGCCGATCTGAAAGCCGAAGCTGCCGCCTTCGACGCGAATCGCGGCGGGCGCGGTCCATCCGACCCCGTCGTTTTTGCGGCAGGAAACAAATCCGCGGCCGTATTTAGCGCCGACGATGAACGCGCCTTTCTTGAGTCCCGGCACGATGACGGCGCATTGCGCTTTGCCGAGCAGATCCTGCGGGATAGCCTGATCGGGCGTCTGCATCACTTCGGTGAAGGCATCCGCGGCGGCCTGCAACCGTTTGGGCGCGTCGGAATCGGCGAACGCGGAGAGCGATAAGGTGAGTACCGCGGCCAGCGCAGCGGCCATTTTCAGTTTCATTCGAACCTCCAAGATTCGATGATACACAAGCGTCCATGCCATTCGTGTTACACCTTCAAAGATGGTCTCGCGACCCGCAACGTTTCCCAAACGCGACCTGATCCGTGGACTCGACCTCACTTCGACCACGGCGCTGGTGGCGGGGTCGATGATCGGGACGGGGGTATTTTTTAAAGCGGCGATCATGTCGCAGCAGGTGGGTTCGCCCGGGATGGTGATGCTGGCGTGGCTGGTGGCGGGATTGATGTCGCTGGCGGGAGCGTTAACCTATGCGGAGCTGGGCGGGATGATTCCCAAGGCCGGGGGCGAATATGCGTATGTTCGCGCGGCGTATGGAGACCTGCCGGCGTTTCTCGACGGATGGATGCGGGCGGTGGTCGCCTCGGGGGGGAACGCGGCGCTGGGGGCGGGATTCGCGGCACTGCTGGGCGCAATCATTCCTCTGAATGTGGTGTGGGCATCGGCGAATGTGCACCTGCTGGGGCGCGAAATCACGTGGCGGCTGGGATTGAAGGAAGCGATTGCCGTGGCGGTGATTCTGCTGTTCGGGGTGGTGAACTGCGCGGGGGTGCGCTTCGGGGGCCGTGTGCAGACGGCGCTCACGTCGGCGAAAGTTTTGGGAATTCTGATCATCGTGGCTGGCGCGTATTTTTTTTCGAAGGGTGGGACGGCGGCGAATTTCGAGGCGTCTACGCGATGGACGGGCGCGAGCGGTTTCGGCGCGGCGGTGCTTTCGGCTCTGTGGGCGTGCGACGGATGGGCGTTCATGCCGATGGTCGCGGCGGAGGTTAAGGATGCCGCGCGCAACGTGCCGCGCGCGCTGATCGCTGGAACGCTGTGCGTGCTCACGCTTTACGGCCTGGCGAACCTGGCGTATTTTTACGCGCTGCCATTCCATGAGGTGGCGACGTCGAATTCGACCGCGTACCGCGACGCGCTGCCCGTGGCGTCGAAGGCGGCGGCGACGTTTCTGGGCTCGCGCGGGCCGGCGCTGCTTTCGATTCTGTTCTTGATTTCGACGGCCGGTGCGCTCAATGCCGTGATTCTTTCGCTCGCGCGGGTGCCGTTCGCGATGTCGCGCGACGGATTGCTGCCGCGGCGGCTGGGCGAAGTATCGCAGGGGTCGCGCGTGCCGGTGGCGAGCGTGATGGTGATCACGGTGTGGTCGTCTATACTGGCGCTTTCGGGTACGTTCGACCAGCTTACGGATCTGACGATTTTCGGCGAATGGATTTTTTACGGATTGACGGGCGCGGCGGTTTTCGTGCTGCGGCGCAAGATGGCGGACGCGCCGCGGCCGTATCGGGTGAGCCTCTATCCGCTGACGCCGATCGTTTTTGTCGCGTGCGCGTGCGGATTGCTCATCAACAGTCTTCAGACCAGCCCGGTGGAAGCGGTTGCGGGACTGGCGTTGATCGCGACGGGGTTGCCCGTCTATTTCTATTACCGGAGAAAAAGCGAATGAACCTGAAAGATCGAGTGGCGGTGGTGACGGGAGGGGGGACGGGGATCGGGCGCGCTATTTCCGAGCATTTCGCGCGCGCGGGGGTGCGGGTGGTAGTAAATTACAGCCGGTCGCGCGAGGACGCCGAAGATACGGTCAAAGGGATTCAGGCGAACGGCGGGACGGCGATTGCGGTCGCCGCGGATGTGTCGAATCAGCCGCAGGCAAGCGCGCTGATGGGCGCAGTGATCACCGAATTCGGCGGGATCGACTACCTGGTGAACAATGCGGGATGGAGCCAGCGCGTTCCGCATCCGCAACTGGAGGATTTGACCGACGAAATCTGGGATCACGTGTTCAATACCAACTTGCGCGGGGCGTTTTATTGCGTGCGCGCCGCGGCACCGCACTTGAAAAAGCACGCGGGCGCTGCGATCGTGAACATCGCATCGGTGGCGGCGCTGATGGGGCAGGGGAGCTCGATGGCTTATGCGGCATCGAAGGGCGGGATGGTGACGCTGACCAAATCGCTGGCGCGGGCGCTCGCGCCGGAAATTCGGGTGAACGCGGTTTTGCCGGGGTTCGTGCGGACGCGCTTTGCGGGATGGACGGAGGCGCATTTCAGCGCGACGGAAAAAATCACGCCGATGCGGCGGCTGGCGACGGCGGACGATGTTGCGGATGCGACGCTGTTCTTCTGCGGGTGGGCGAACGGAACCACGGGCGAGACGCTGATCGTGGACGGCGGGATGGCGCCGCTTTCACCGAGCATATGAGTTACGCACAGATCGTTTTTGAGAAAGACGGCGCGATCGCGACCGTCACGATGAATCGTCCGGAGAAGCTGAACGCGTACTCGGAGACGATGGTGCAGGAGATTTTAGCCGCGCTGGCAGAGGCGCGCGATGACGATTCGATTCGCGCGGTGATCCTGACGGGGGCGGGGCGCGGGTTCTGTTCGGGCGGCGACATCAGCCGCGATTTCGAGTATCCGCCGCGGTATCGCGGACACCGCCTGGAATCGATGCTCGAAATGCGCGAAAACATGCACGCGCTGATCCGTTTTTTGCATCGCTTCGACAAACCGGTGATCGCGGCGATCAACGGAGCGGCGGTCGCGGGCGGATTGACGCTGGCGCTCGCGTGCGATTTCCGGATCGCCGCGGAGAGCGCGCGTTTGGGCGATACGAGCCTCAAATTCGGGCTGATTCCGGACGAAGGCGGCGCGCATTTCTTTCCGCGCGCGATGGGGATGGACCGCGCGCTGAAGATGTCGCTGCTTTCGGAGATTTATCCGGCGCGAAGAGCACTGGAGCTGGGTCTGGTGACGGAGGTCGTCGCAGACGCGGAGCTGATGAACGCGGCTCGCGCGCTGGGTTCGCGGCTGGCGGAGGGCCCCCCGATCGCGATCCGGCTCGCGAAAAAAATGATGTACAAGCAGCGCACGATGGATCTCGATAATGCGCTCGAAGACGCGGCGATGGCGACCCTGGTCTCGAATTATACGGAGGATGTGAAGGAAGGCATCCAGGCTTTTCACGAAAAAAGAAAGCCGAGGTTTCAGGGGCGATGAAGGCGTTTCGAGTGCACGAATGGGGCGAGCCGGAGTCGATGCGGCTCGAAGAAATTCCCGAGCCTGAGCCGGGGCCGGGCAAGGTGCGGATTCGGAATCGCGCGGCGGCACTGAATTTTTTCGATATTTTGCAGATTCAGGGGAAATATCAGGTGAAACCGCCCTTTCCATTTACTCCCGGCGCGGAGGCGGCGGGCGTGATCGATGCGATCGGTGCGGGCGTGACGACGCTTCGGGCAGGCGATCGGGTGATGGCGATGACGCACGGCGGGGCGTTCGCGGAATCGTCGGTCGCGCCCGCGTCGAGCGTGTTTCCGATGCCGGACGCGATGAGCTTTGAGGAAGCGGCGGCGATGCCGATCGTGTATCACACGTCGTATTTCGCGCTGAAGCATCGGACGCAACTCGCGCCGGCGGAACGGCTGCTGGTTCACGCGGGCGCGAGTGGAGTGGGGATGTCGGCGATCCAGATCGGCAAGGCGCTGGGGGCGCGGGTGATTGCGACGGCAGGAAGCGAGGCTAAACGCGCGTTCGCGCTGGCGCAGGGCGCCGATCACGCGCTCGATTATTCGGATGCGAATTGGGTCGATCGCGTGAAGGAGATCACGGGCGGCGGCGCGGATGTGATCTACGATCCGGTGGGCGGCGACGTTTTCGATCTTTCGACCAAGTGCATCGCTCCGGAGGGGCGGTTGCTGGTGATCGGTTTCGCGAGCGGGCGGATTCCATCGATCGCGGCGAACCGGGTGCTGCTCAAGAACATGTCGCTGGTCGGGGTGCTGTGGGGTGGTTACGTGCAGACGCATCCGGAGTTTCCGGCGCGAATTCATCCGCCGCTGATGGAGATGTATGGGTCGGGGAAAATTCGGCCGAGCGTGGGCGCCGCGTATAAATTCGAAGATCTGGCGCGAGCGTTGCGGGATTTGGCGGATCGGAAGGTGATGGGGAAGGCGGTGGTTCGGATCGATCTTTCGCGATTTTCGGAGGGCGGTCACCAACGCGCTCCATAACTGTCGCGCCTCAAGCTGCTGGGGGGAATCTACGCTAAAGAGAATGGTTTCGCGTATCGCACTTTGCCGCGGACGCCGGCGAGCGCGGAGGGCTCGAGCTCCATCGCCATCAGTGCGCCGGGGGGAAATGGATTTTCGAGAAGATGGGCCTTATCGCTGGTGAATCCGAAGCGCGGATAATAATCGCGATGGCCGAGCACGATTACGATGCGCTCTCCCGCGGCGCGCAGTGCATCGATTCCGGCGGCGAGCAGGCGCGCGCCTACACCGCGACGCTGATATTGGGGCAGCACGGCCATCGGCGCGAGGGCAACAGCCGGGATCGCGCGATCCGCTGTGTCGATCCACATCCGGCTGAAGAGAATGTGTCCGACGGGGTGCAAGTCGAGCTCCGCGACCAGCGATGCGAGCACGGCGCCCCGTTCGCGCAGAGCGTCGACTAAGTCCGCTTCATCGGGGCGATCGAATGCCGCTATATTGATCGCGCGAATCGTCGCCTGATCTGCGATTCGCTCCGCGCGGACGGCGATCATTCGCGCTCGACCATGCTCGACACTTCCGCCGAGCGGACGCCGTAGACTTTGCGGATCAGGCGGCAAATCTCATTCGCCACGCGCTCGGGTTTTTCTTTTTCGTCGATGTCGAGCTCGATCTTGATGTACACATCGGTGCGCGGCATGAGTCGATCATACGACAGATGATCTCAGGCGAACAGCAGCAAGTCGAGACTGAAGGTGAGGCGCATCGCGTGGACGGGCTCGCGGCGAAAAGGGCGGTAAATGGAGAGCAGGACATCCTGGACGGCCGCCGCGTCGAGATCGGCGATGGCGGCCGCACGGCGGCGGCCGATCAGGGACCAGTGCGGCGCGAATGTCTCGATCGTGGATGGCGCGCGATCGCGGCCCTGCTCCTCGGTGCGGCTGCGAAGTTCCTTAAGATCGTCGGGCGCGGGGACGGCTGCGAGGAGTCTGCCGCCCGGGCGCGCCACGCGCCGGAACTCCGCGGCGTTCATGCGACCCGTGATGGACAGAATGATGGAGAAGGAACCGCTCTCGTAGGGGATGAGGCGGTCCGCGTTGGCGACGATCCATTGGCAACGCGGGTAGCGTTTGGCCGCCGCATTTACCGCGCGTACGGAGATGTCGACGCCGTGCGCCGAAAAACCCGTCGATTGTTCGAGCGAGCCAAGATAAAACCCGTCGCCGCACCCGGCGTCGAGAACAACATCGCGCGAATCCGGCGCGAGGAACGCGGCGATCGCATCGAGCAGCGGGCGCGTGACGCCGCGCTCGTGCAGGCGGCGCCTGGCGGCGACCGCTTCCGCGGGGTCACCCGGAGTTGTGGAGCGGCGATCCTGCGGCTGCAAGAGATTGATATAACCGCTGCGGGCCACATCAAAGGAATGGGCCCGCTCACAGGCGACGCGGCAGCCGGTGCGCGTCAGCGGAAGACCGCAGCCGCGGACGGGGCAGACAAGCATAAACGACGAAGCTATTTTGGCACACGGTCCGGGTATCGCGGCCAGGGCCGAATCAATGCGCGCCGCGAATCTGCTCCTCCAATTCGGGAAGGGCGCCGCCGAAGAAATGATCGCGCGATTCGATCAGGATCAGGCGCTTGGGTTCGGGGAGCGCCGCGACCAGTTTTTCGATTTGCACGACCGGGCCATACTGATCGTGCGTGCTCTGGACGAAAATGCGCGGCACGGTGCAGGTATCGAGATAGGACGTGTCCTTGTAAATGGTGGGAAAGCCGACCGCGACGACGCGGCGGGTGTCTGCGCCGGCGCATCCGATGCGCAGCACGATGCGCGATCCGAAAGAGAATCCCGCCAGCGTAAAGGGAAGGTTTTTGTATCGTTCGCGCAGATAAGCGAGGCAGGCGCGGGCATCTTCCATCTCACCCTCGCCTTCATCGTAGACGCCTTCGCTGAGGTTCACGCCGCGATAGTTGAAGCGCAGCACGACGGCTCCGGCGCGGCGCAGTCCGCGGGCGATGCGATAGACCACCTTGTTGTGCATCGTGCCGCCATGCTGCGGATGAGGATGGCAGACGAGCGCGGCTTCGACGGGAGCACGGTCGTCGGGTTCCTCGATCAACGCTTCCAATCTGCCGGCGGGACCGGGGATGAAGAGGGACTCGATTTTACGAGGCATTTTGGGTTCGTGGTCCGTAGTACGTGGTTCGTGGTTCGTAGCCAGTGGTTAGTGGTTTGTCGTCGTATATTCAACGGAAGGGGTGGTCCGCGCACAACCGACAACAAACCACGAACTACGAACTAATTCGACCTATAGTTCGTAAACTGCATATCGATTCCGAAATCGGAGCCGCGCAAAAGGGCGATGATTTCCTGGAGCGTGTCGCGGTCTTTTCCGGAAACACGGACGAAATCGCCTTGAATCGAGGCCTGCACTTTTTTCTTGCTGTCTTTAATGGCTTTGACGATTTCGCGCGCTTTTTCGATGGGAATGCCCTGCTGGAGCGTGATCTCCTGGCGCACGGTGGAGCCGGCGGCGGGAGTGATGGCTCCGTAAGTGAGACCTTTGAGCGGGACCTTGCGCTTCACGAGCTTCTGCTCGAGGATTTCGACGACGGCTTTCAACTTGAACTCGTCCGCGCTCCCCAGCAGGATTTTTTTGTCCTTCTCATTGAGCTCCATCGAGGAGTGCGAGTTCTTGAGGTCGTAGCGCTGCTCGACTTCCTTGCGCGCCTGCTGGATGGCGTTGGACACTTCAGGCAGCTCGATTTTGGAGACGATGTCGAATGTATTATCGGGCATATATGGTCCGTGGTTAGTGGTTGGTGGTCAGCCGGCCGGCGACTGCGGACGACACGCCGACTTGCTGCGAACCACTTACCGCTAACGGTCAGTGTCCCAATGCTACCAAAACCCTCTCGGTAATTTCGCGAACCAGGGCCGGCAGCGCGGCGTCGAGGGCGAGGGTGATGGCGGCTTCCACGCGTTCGGGATCTGGCGCGGGGGGCGCGGCGGGCGGAGCGTCGGCGGGAGGGTCGACCGGACGGGCGGAGGCGAGCGCTTCGGCGAAGAGGCCGCGCGCGAACTGGGCGTCGCGCACCAGGGCGCGGATGGTCCCTATGACCACGGACGCCTCAAAGGGCTTCTTCAGAATCGCGTCACAGCCAGCGCGGCGAGCTTCTTCCTCGTCGAACGGCTCGAGCAGTCCCGCGGTGAGGATGACGCGGACATGGCGATGCTCGGCTTTGATGGCGCGGCACAACTCGAATCCGTTGAGGCCGGGGAGGAAAACGTCGGCGATGACCAGGTCGGGATCGACGTCGGTCATGCGCAGGAGCGCGGTTTCTCCATTGGTGACGCTGGCGACTTCGAAACCCTCATCGCGCAGGATACGTTCACCCATGCGCTGGGCATGAGGACTGTCGTCGGCGAGCAGAATCGCGCTCATTTATCGGACGAAGATGTGGATTTGGATGAGTCGCCTGAATTACCGGTCTTTTTCTTTTTCTTATTTTTCTTGTCGGTTTTTTTGTCTTTTGCGGCGGAATCCGGCTGCGCTGCGGGAGCGGGAGCAGCGGCGGGCGCGGAATCCTTGGCGGGCGTCGAGGCGGCGGGTTTGTCGCTCGTAGTTGTGGAACCGGGCGTGGCCGCGGATGAATTCGCGGCCGATGGGACGGTACGCGCGTCGGGCTTGGTGTCGAGCGCCGTCGGATCGGTGACCGGCGCGACGGTCACATCGGTGACTCCGGCGGTCTGCTGGTTGGCCGCGGCGGGGACGACCACCGGGATCAACTGTCTCGGATTGGTCATGGTGGGCTGGCCGGATTTGGCCGCGGAGCCCACATCGGGCGAGCGGCGGAACGGCTCGAGCGCCCGGTGCATCATGCCGGCTTTGGTGTGATTCTCCTGCTCGTATTTCATGCGAGCGACGGCTTTGGGATCGGCTTCGGGAACAGCAAGCTCGAGTTCCTTGAGGCGCTTCTTGGCCTGATCGGCGAGCGGACTCAAGGGATAGTCTCGAACCAGCCTTTGCAGCGCTTCACCCTCCCTGGGGCGGTAGTGCGGGCCCATGCGGGCGTAAGAGCCGGCTTCTTCCCACAACGCCAGATCGGCCTTGCTGTAGAGCGGATATTGCTCGACCAGCCCTTCGTAACGATTGGCCGCGGCTGCGTTGGATCCCTTTAGGTAATAGAAATGGCCGGCCGCGAATTCCGCTCCGGCGAGCACTTCCTGAATATTGCGCAGCTTCTGTAACGCGTCGGGAACGAATTTCGAGTTGGGAAACTGGGTGATGAGCGTCTTGCATTCCTGTTCGGCGCGCAGGGCGTTGTTGGAATCGCGATCCTCTTTATCCATTTGGTTGTAATGGATCTCGCAGATTCTGTCCTGGGATTCGGCCGCTTCTTCCATGGTGGGGTAGAACAGGATGAAATCCTTATATTCGGCTTCAGCCTGCGCGAGACCGTGCGCGCCGCCTTCGCGATACCAGCTATCGGCGATGGCGAGCTTGGCTTTTGCCAGATATTCGCTGGTGTCGTACGTATTGATCAGGGTGTTGAGCGTGAGGCGCGCGGTTTCGTAGCGGCCGTGTTCGATATCGTTAACGGCCTTGTCGAACAGGACTTTATCCGGCTGCTGGGTATTTTTGGTGATGGGATTGTCGTACTTCTTGCGCTTGAATCCGCAGGAAACCAGCAGAGCCGCGAGCAGAATCGCAGCGGCGATTTTGGTTGTATGACGCATAAAGGCGATATCCTTACGACTATACCCTAACTTCAACGGCGGCGCGGGCTGTGTGAGTAAGTTCCTCGAAAGCGGCCGAGGGATTCACAGTGTGAAAAACCGACGACCCCGCAACAATCCATTCAACCCCGGCTTGAGCTACGCTCGCAACGTTCTCAAGCGTGATTCCACCATCGATCTCGATAGGGAATTGCAATCCGCGCTCCCTTTTCCTGACGGCGAGACGGCGAACTTTTTCGAGGGCGTTGTCGATAAAGCGCTGCCCGCCAAAGCCGGGATTGACGCTCATGACGAGAACGGAATCGACGATTTCGAGCACATCGTCGAGCATGAAAACGGGCGTAGCCGGATTGATGACGACGCCGGCGCGCGCGCCTTCGCTTTGGATCATGTGGAGGGTGCGGTCGAGGTGTGGGCAGGCTTCCTGGTGCACCAATACGTGATCGGCGCCGGCCTGGATGAAAACGGGCGCGTAGCGATCCGGGTCGGTGATCATCAGGTGAACGTCGAAGGTCATTTTGGTGACCTTGCGCAAGGATTCGACGACGGGCGCTCCGATGGTGAGATTGGGGACGAAGTGGCCGTCCATCACATCAAGATGGACCATGCGACACCCGGCGGCTTCGAGCGCGCGGATCTGGTCGCCGAGACGGGAGAAGTCGGCCGAGAGAATGGATGGGAGGACTTCGATCAACATTTTCAGATTATCACGCCGATTGCGAAGTGATGACCGCCGCGAAGAAGCCATCGCCTGCATCGCGGCCGGGGAGGCGCAGGTGGACTTCGATAGGGGAATAGGGTCGCGCGACATCCTCGTTTTCTTCACGTTCGAGCGAGCAGGTGGCGTAGACCAGAATTCCGTGAGGTGTGAGATGCTGGACGGCGTTTTCCAGGATTTTTTGTTGGCGCGATTGAAAAGCGGCGAGATCGTCCGGTTTTAAGCGCCATTTGATCTCGGGATTACGAGCGAGGGTGCCGGTGCCGGAGCATGGCGCGTCGATCAGGATGCGATCGAATTTCCTTCGGAAGGGAAGCGGTGCGGTTGCGTCGAGCAGGACGCGATCGCCGGGGACGGTCGCGATGCGCGCGAGCGAGATATCGCAGGCGATGACGCGCGCTCCGGCGGCGATCGCCTGCGCGGTCTTGTTTCCGGGGGCGGCGCACAGATCGAGGAGGGTCATGCCGGGATCGATCGCGAGCAGGGGCGCGACCGATTGCGCGCCGATGTCCTGAATGCGGCCAGTTTCCGGATTGACGTGCGTTTCGGGCTCCGCGAGCGCGGCGCCGGCGATTTGTTGGGCGGCCACGGCGCCGTAATGGCGCTGCCAGCGTTCCAGCATCCACGCGGGAATACTCAATTCGGCGGCGAGATCCGGCCAGGCTACGGCCGACCGATTCACTTTTCGCAGAACCGCGTTCACCAGCGGCGCGGCGGACCGCTTGCGAGCGCGTTTTACCAGTTCGACCGATTCGGCGACCGCCGCGTGGGCGGGGATACGATCGAGATAGCGGAGCTGATAGATTCCCATGCGCAGTGCGATACGCACTTCCGGATCGAGCTTTGGCGTGCGGCCGGAAAAATGCGCGATCAGGTAATCGAGCTGAGATTGATAGCGCAGCGTACCCATCACGATCGCCTCCGCAAGCGAGGCGTCGCGCGAGTCAAGATTGTGGGATTCGAGGCGCAACAAATCGGAAGCGAATCCGCCGGAGTGGGCGCGATTCAATACCCGAAAAGCGAGGGAGCGCGCAACGGAGATTTTTTCAGCCACGAGTTGAATACAAATCAACACGAATGCTAGTTCATTTTCTGCCGATGCTGACCAGGTTCGCGAAGAGCCGGTATGCTC
>JASHWA010000330.1 GCA_030044325.1 Bryobacteraceae bacterium | reverse complement strand
AGCACACCTATAACATCCGGCTGCGCAGCTCGGCCAGCCTGTCCGCGTTCATGGAAAAGCAGCTCGACGAGCTGAAGGCCAAGATGGAGCGGTCGAGCCAGGCGCTCGCGGGTTTCGAGCGGGAGCTGAACGTGATCAACCCGGAGGAAAAGACCAACATTTTGTCGTCGCGGCTGGTGCAGTTGAACGTGGAATATCCCCAATGTTTCTTGAGGAGCACCAGAAGTTCGGTGGAATCCAAATTTGAATTATCCCACTCGAGCGTTATTCGCGCCGAGGCCCGTGAGCGACCGAGCCGCCCCGCGACGACGACCTCCGGGCCGAGCTTCGAAGGGGAAGCGCGGGCTACGCTGTTGCGGCGAAAGCCCGCCAATTCGCGATTACGCCTGGCCGCGAATCACTCCCGGTTCGCCGGTTCCGATGGAAATCGGAGGCATCGAAAGAACGTGACGGCTCTTGCCGACCTTCATGACTTCGCGTCCCTGCGCTTCATTGACCATGAGCGCGGTGGCGACGTACCAGGCGCAAACGGCGGCGATCATGAACAGGTAACCGCTCAGCACCATCAGCCATTCCATGCCGGCGAGTTCGCCGATGGCAGTGGTCGTGGAGCCGGCCGCGAGGAAGCTGAGGACCAAAACCAGCCCCCTGTTTTCCGCCGCTGCAGCATACGCGCCGCTCCAGGTGATCACGGCCAGGATGCAGAACCAGTAGCCCAGCTCGGAGAATTGGCCGGTGGGCTGGACGACGCGGCCGGAGATGAACATCAGTTGAAGGATTCCGTAGGCGATCCAGAACGCTCCCCACATTCCATGCATCGCGGTGGCGATACCGTCGCGTGCGCGGAACGCCCACATCCCCGCGAGGAATTGGGCAAGTCCGCCGAACATCAGCACGAACGGAGCGAGATAAATCGGTGAATTCGCAGTTCCATACCAATGAGCCATGTTCGCGGCGACCATGAAGGTCGCGCCCGCGAACCCATACAACCCGAGAATCGACGGCGCGGCAATCGGTTGCAGATAAATCCGCGCGGGCGAATCGTTTCGGACATTTTCAACATCGTTAGGCATTGACATAAAATCCCTCTGTAAATCAGATTTTTTTGGGGAAAACACGTTTCTGGATTCCGGCGCGCGTACCGGCTGAATTCCGGTGAGGGGCTGGAAGCGGTTGAAACGCGTCACTTGAATAAATCGTGTGATTCTCGCTGAATTTCGCCGCGATGAAACGAAACACGCAGCCCGCGCGAATGGCCTGTACTTCATGAGAATACGCAATCGAGAATCGAGACAGACCGGAGAATTCAGGCGGGTATGCGGACCAATCCGATCGGCGGCAAAAATCTGGAACTCAAGTGCTGAAATACGAGGACGAGCGCTCCGCGATCGATCCCCGGAAGCAGACCTCGCAACCGGGTTGCGAGCGGCAGGAGCGTCGGCACGACCCCGAGGCGGTCGCAATCGCGCGTCTCGGTAACAGCTCCGTAATCCGTTGCCCTGCCCTAGGCAAGAGGGCGAGCGGATTTCAGAGTTGCTGGTGTTATACTCGGGTGCATGAAAGGGATCGTTCTCGCCGGCGGCACCGGCAGCCGTCTGTATCCGCTTACCAAAATCACCAACAAGCATTTATTGCCGATTTATGACAAACCGATGGTGTATTATCCGATCCGCACGCTGGTGGACGCCGGAATTACCGATATCATGCTGGTGACAGGAGGACGTAATTCGGGCGATTTTCTGCGGCTGCTGGGCAACGGCAAGGAGTTCGGTCTCAAGCACCTGAACTACACTTACCAGGAGGGGGAAGGAGGCATCGCCGAGGCGCTCGCGCTCACCGAGCACTTTGCGGACGGCGACCAAATCTGCGTGATCCTGGGCGATAACTTGATCGAAGGCAATATCCGTGAGGCGGTGAGCGAGTTCCGCGAGCAGCGCCGGGGAGCGCGCATCTTTTTGAAGGAAGTTCCCGACGCGCATCGTTTCGGAGTGGCGGAAATCCGCGGCGCGGCAATCGCGGGGATCGAAGAGAAGCCGCAGCATCCCAAGAGCAACTACGCGGTAACCGGAATCTATCTTTATGACGCGACGGTTTTCGATAAATGCCGGACTCTGAAACCGTCCGCGCGCGGTGAACTGGAGATCACCGACGTCAACAACGCTTACATTCGCGAGGGGGCGATGACGTTTTCGATTCTGGACGGCTGGTGGACGGACGCGGGGACGTTCGATTCGCTGCTGCGCGCGGCCAACCTGGTTGCTGCCAAAGCAGGCGTCACCGAAACGGTTCCGGCCGCCACGGTTGCGTAGCGCTTCAGCCTCCAGGACCAATTGTTCTTCAATTGACGGTCGCCTATGCTGGCGTCGTTCAGCGGCCTGATCCGGTGGTCGCTGCGCAGAAGGCCGAATTCCACGCAGTCATGTTTTCAATCGTTCCGCAGAACGAACAATTTTCCGGCCCTATCTTCGTCCTGCGAATCCCACGAGTCGAAGTGCACCAGCCGGGCCAGGTCCTCTCTGCCTTCCCAGCCGCGACGCTCCAGATCCGGCCGTGGGCTGAAATCCGAAACATATCCCGCGCACAAATACGCAACCACGGTTACGTGTGAGGGAATCTGTAACAGCGATTTTAATTCCTCAAACTCCAAAATGCTCACCCAACCCACTCCGAGCGATTCCGCGCGCGCCGCCAGCCACAGATTCTCGATCGCGCACACCGTCGAATACAGATCCGTTTCCGGGCTCGACTGCCTTCCCAATCCATGCCCGCGCGTGCGCGTGCGGTCGCACGTCACGCAGATATTCACCGGCGCGCGCAGAATACCCTCCAGCTTCAGATCGGCATACAGCGCGAGCCGCTCGCCCGAATAAATCCGCGACGCCTCGCGATTGGCGCGCGCGAAATTGTCATGCACTGCGGCCCGCACGCGCTCATCGCGAATCACGATAAAATCCCACGGCTGCATGAATCCGACCGAGGGCGCGTGATGCGCGGCGTCCAGAATCCGCCCGAGCACATCATCCGGCACCGGTTTTTCGATGAAATCCGCGCGCACGTCGCGCCGCTCATAAATTGCGCGATAAACGCCGCGGCGCTCGGCTTCGGAAAATTCTCGGCTCATGCTCTCATTGTTTCAGAACTCGAATTGCAGCCCGCCCATTGCGGTGATTCCCGGCGTGGCGTAGCCGCTTTCCCAATAGGTCTGGTTGAGCAGGTTGCTCGCGTTGGCGAAAAAGCGGATGGCGCGCGCTTCGTTGAGCGGCAGCCGATAACTCACGCCCAGGTCCGCTTTCTTGATCCCCGGAAACAACATCGCCGCGGTGTTGATCTCGCCGAAGACTTCGCCGACGTAGCTGCTCGCCGCGGTCAGATCGAAGGAGATAAAGATTCGCGGCCCGATGCGCTGAAGCGCGACCAGCCCCACCTGATTGTGCGGCGAAACGAAGCTGCGCAGCACATCGCCCACGATCGGCTCGCGCTCGATCGCGTTGATGTACGTGTAAGCCGCCGAAATCGAAAGCGAGCGGGTGGCGGCGATGCGCGCGCTCCACTCCGCTCCGCGCGCCAGTCCTCCTTTCGTATTCAGATAGCCTTCGAACCTGCCCCACGGATCGGTGGCTGGATTGATCAATCCCGAAAAATCGAACGCGATCACGTCCTGAAGGCGCGTATAAAAATAGGTCCCTGACAATTTCAGCTTCTGGCCGAAAAACGCCTGATCGATTCCGGCATCGAACCCGATGGAGCGTTCCGGACGCAGCAGCGGGTCGCCGTAGACGCTGTACCCGAACGTCTCATCCCAGCCCGCGCCGAAGCGTTCGTAGAGCGACGGCGCGCGATATCCGCGGCCGGCGTGCGCGCGAAATTTGGTCGCCGATTTGCGCACGAAATACGCGGCGGATGCGTCCCCGGTGTACGCGTGGGGAGGCGCGGCGAACGTGATGTTCTGATAGGGCGCCGTCGCGGCGGGAAAAAACTGCGGCGCTTCCAGCGAAAACGTCTCGACGCGAGCGGAAGCTGAGATCTGCAAGCGATCGCCGAACAGGCGAAGCTGGTCCTGCGCGTAGCCCGCGTTGCTCAGTTGCGTCACATTCGCACGCGAAGTGTCGGCCAGGTCGAGCGGCGCAAACGAATACGATCCGTAATTCTCATTTTCGAATTCATAGCCGGCGGTGACCAGGTTGGCGCGGCCGAGTTGATAATCGAGATGCGCGTTCACCGTCTGAATTTCGCCGTCATAATCCGATCGCGTGCTGCCGGTGGGCTGATAGCCGGCGCCCGCGGGTCCGTTATCGTACGTTCGCGTGGTGGACAATCCCTGGTACGAAATCGAATATCCGAACGCCTGCGTGGGATGCCCGGTGAGTGACAGCATTCCCGATAAGAATCGCGCGATGCGCCAGCTATCCGGATCGTTCACGGAAGGAATAAAGGTCGCGTCGCCCAGATTCAGATCCGAAAGCGGCACGCCCGCTTCATACAACTTCACCTGTGATTCCGCGAGCGGAACTGCAGGCGTGATCCCCGTGAGCGAGAAATTCCCGATCGCCAGCGGCTCGACCGGCACGGAATCGAACGAGTTCGCGCCGTAGAATCGCGCCACGATCTGCGTCGTCGGCGTCAGCCGGAACGCCACGTGCCCCTGCCCGCTGAGCGTACGTCCTGCAGACCCTCCGTCGATGCCGTTGGTCACATCGAGCTCGGTCAAACCCAAGCTATACGTGAGCCGGTCATGATCGAACCCGCCGCCCAGCTGCGCACGCCCGCGCATCGCGCCGAGCGACCCTCCTTCCATCAGAAGATTGCCGTGGGTGGCGCCTCCGCCGTCGTTCGTAATTACGTTGATCACGCCGCCGATTGCGTTGGTTCCATACAACGACGACCCCGGCCCGCGCAGAATCTCCACGCGGTTCAAATCGGTCACGATCATGTCCTGAATAAAGCTCGACGCATCGGCCTGCGTCGCCGACGCATCGCGAAATCGCATCCCATCGAACAGAATTTCGGTGTCCTGATCGCGCAGCCCGCGAATATCGACGGTCACCATCGACCCCGGCCCGCCGAGCTGTTGCACGCGCAA
>JASHWA010000329.1 GCA_030044325.1 Bryobacteraceae bacterium | reverse complement strand
TCGCCGTGGCTGCGCGGCAACCCGCGCCAGCGGCGCCGTTGGCGATCGCGCACGCGCAGCAGCCGCGCTGTACCGGCGGTTCGCAAGGGATGCCAACCTTCATCGACCATCCGGGCGAGCCAAAAACGGAAGCGCTGGTAATAGCGGCAGCAGCGCACCAGCAGGCGTTTCGCGGGTCTCATCGGCGGCAGAATGCTGCGCGCATCGAGAATCGCCGTGAACGCGACCGGTTTCCCCTCACGCTCCAGCTCCCTGGCGATTTCGAGCGCGAGAAATCCGGCGGCGCACCATCCCGCGAGCGCGCAGGGACCTTCGGGCCGCGCTTTCAAAATCGCACGCGCGCAAAACCGCGCGAGTTCGTGGATGGTTGCAAGCTCCGGAAACCGCTCGAGGTCGGGCACCCGAATGCCGAAGAGCGGCCGCTCGCGCCCCATCGCCCGGGCCAACCCCACGGCCTCCATCCCGGGCGTAACCAGAAAGAGGGGAATCCCCTCGCCGTCCGGCTGAAAGGCGATCACCGTTTCACTCAAACAGTCTTTTGACCCACCTGCGTTCGGCATGCGCAGCGGGACCAGAATAACACCTAATAACGCTACAAGCCGTGGGAAAACAGCGCTGGAACCGTTACATCGTGCAGCATTCCGGTACCACTAGTATGCGCGACATGCTTCCGGCACCACGCGAAGCCGTCAACGGAGCGGGGCATGGCCGTCACGGCGCATCGAGCGCACTACTCAAATAGGGGCTTGGGCGAGCACGCGCTCGATTGCGGCGCGCTCGGCGGCGTCCGCTTCTTCGGCCGAGGCTGCCGTCACGTTCAAGTCGCGAAGCAATCCATCGGCGACGGAATAGATCCATCCGTGAATCGCCAACTCCTGTCCGCGCGACCACGCCTGGCGAACGATGGGGGACTGGCACACGGCGGCGGATTGTTCGATGACGTTGAGCTCGCACAGCGCGTCCCATCGCGCGCGCGCATCGGAATGGAGCCGCGCTTCGTATTTCTGATAAATCGCGCGAATGGGCGCCAGCCATTCGCCGACCTTGCCGCGATAATGATCCTCGATCACGGCGCGCACCCCGCCGCATCCGTAATGCCCCACCACGATCACGTGTTTGACGCGCAGCACGTCCACCGAATATTCGAGACAGGCGGCGCAGTTGTGATCGAACGGATTGACGATGTTGGCGATGTTGCGATGCACAAAGATTTCGCCGGGCATCAGGCCGGCGATCTCGTTGGCGGGCACGCGGCTGTCGGCGCAGCCGATCCAGAAATATTCGGGCGCCTGCTGGGCGGCGAGCTGGGAGAAAAACCCGGGCGAGCGCCGCTCGATCGACTCGGCCCAGGCGCGATTGTTTTCAAACAGCTCCTTAAGCAGGCGCATGCAGGCGTGGAATTATCAATCGCAGCAGCGCGGTCAGTCTCTCGCGCGCGTTTTCGCCGGTTTCGAGCACTTCCCGATGGCTGAGCTTGTGCGGCGAAATTCCGGCGGCCATATTGGTCACGCAGGAAATCGCGAGCACTTTCATTCCCAGATAATTTGCCATGATCGTTTCCGGGACCGTGGACATGCCCACCAGATCGGCGCCGATGGCGCGCAGGTAGCGGATTTCGGCGGGCGTCTCGTAGCTCGGGCCGGGAACGGCGGCGTAGACGCCTTCGGCCATATCGAAATCCATGCCGTAGCTGAGCTCAAGCGCGGCGGTTCGGGCGATTTCGCGACATTCGCGCGAATAGGCTTCGCTCATATCCGGAAATCGAGGTCCCAGCGAATCGTCGTTGGGGCCGGTGAGCGGATTTGCGCCGAGCAGATTGATGTGATCGGAGATCAGCACCAGGTCGCCCGGTTTGTAATCGGGGTTGATTCCGCCGGCGGCGTTGGTGAGGACGACGCTTTTGACTCCGCGGCGCGCGAGCTCGCGGATTCCGAAGGTCACCTCGGCGGTCGTGTATCCTTCATACAAATGGGCGCGGCCGGCGAGCACGATCACGGGGACGTGGCCGATTTTTCCGCGAATCATCTTGCCGGCGTGGCCGACGGCGGTGGAGCGCGGCCAGCCGGGGATCTCCGCGTAGGGAGTCACCATCGCGTTTTCGACAATGCCGGCGAAGGCGCCAAGTCCGCTGCCGAGAACGATGCCGATGGTCTGGCTGGCCTCCGGGCCGGAGGCGCGATGGCCGCCGCGCGAGGGGCTCATAAGAGCATTCCCGCGATGCACGCCGACATGAAATTCGCCATGGTGCCCGCGGCGACGGCTTTCATTCCCAGACGCGCCAGGTCGGATTTTCGGGAAGGCGCGAGCGCTCCGATGCCGCCGACCTGAATCGCCACCGAACTCAAATTCGCGAATCCGCACAGCGCGTAGGTCGCGATGACGAAGGAGCGGGGATCGAGCGTGTGGCCGATCTTTCCCAAATCGACGAAGGCGACGAATTCGTTCAGGATGAGACGCGTTCCGAGCAGATTTCCGACCGTCGCGCAGTCGTTGTACTTTACGCCCAGCAGCCAGGCGATGGGCGAAAAGATGCGGCCGAGGATGGTCTGCATGGATGCGGGAATCCATCCGATCGAGGAATGCATGGCGGAGAGAATTCCGTTCACCAGCGCGATCAGCCCGATGAAGGCGATCAGCATCGCGCCGATGTTCAACGCAAGGTGCAGGCCGTCGGAAGCGCCGCGCGAGGCGGCATCGATGATGTTCACTCCGGGTTTTTCGATGTTCACCTGGACGCCGCCGGCGGTGGCGGGTTTGCCGGTTTCGGGCATCAGCATTTTGGCGAGCATCAGGGTCGCGGGCGCGGTCATGATCACGGCGGTGAGCAGATGGCGGATCTCGACGCCCGCGATGACGACGTAGGCGGCCATCACCGCGCCCGAAACGTGCGCCATGCCGCTCACCATCACGGTGAACAGCTCGCTTTCGGTGAGCCCTTCGAGAAACGGGCGGATGGTGAGCGGCGCTTCGGTCTGTCCCATGAAGATGCTGGCGGCGACGTCGAGCGATTCGGCTCCGCTGGTGCCCATCACGCGCTGCATGACCACGGCCATGGCCTTCACGACGATCTGCATGACGCCCAGATAGTACAGAACGGCGAACAGGGACGCGATAAAAATGACGATGGGCAGAACCTGAAACGCAAAGACCACGCCGAACTGATCGCTTTTGACGCCGAGCTTGTCGCCGAAGACGAAGGAGCTGCCCGCGGCGGCGTAATCGAGCAGGTGATTCACGCCGTTGCTGGCCACTTGAAACGCGCTGGCGAGCGGGGTTTTCAAAACCAGGAAGGCGAAGCCGAATTGCAGGCCGAGTCCCCAGAAGATCACGCGCGGCTGAATGGCGCGGCGGTTTTTGGAAAAAAGAAAGGCGACGGCGACGATGACGGCGAGCCCCAGCAATCCGGTGAATCTTCCCATGAAGCAGCCGAGTCTATCAAAATTCCGCGCGTACCCGCAGCCGCGCCCTGGTAATGGCTCCAGGAAAAAGGGGCGCAACGCAGAACATCCGCGAGCACCCCAAAAAAGAAGCGTCACGGCTATCGTTCCGATCCGCAGTTCGGCTTGGGAAGAGCTAAACCCGACTCGAAGCCGGATCGCGTCGTCCGGCGCGTTACCGGGTGCAGCCGGACAATGAAGCCGAGGGGGCACGGCACGATGGGCTGAGCTAACGATAGTATTTTTCGACAGCGGACCCGATGGTCCATTCCCACCAGGAATAATCGAAATCGCGGAAACGCGGGGGGACGATGTAGCGCTGCTTGGCCTCCTCGAGCGGGATTCCGGCGAGCTGCATTTTCTGGGCGTGGGCCTGAAGGTCGTCCATGATGTCCAGGTGTACGCGGACCGTCTCTTTGCCGCAAACCGGGCCGTGGCCGGGAATGAAACGGATGCGGTCGGGATAGGCTAGGAACATCTCAAGCACCTTGCGCCATGCGACCGGATCGGAATCGAACGCCACCGGGTACGCGTGATAGAACAGCAGGTCGCCGGTGAAAACGATATCGTGCTCGGGAATGCGGACGATCAGGTCGGTGGGAGTGTGGCCGGCGTGCGATTCAACCACGACGCTGATCCCGCCCAGATCGATTTTCCGGTGAGCCTGGGCGGAAGTGACAAGCTCGGCCGGGTAGGCGAGGGTAACCGCGTCGATGGCACTGTCCGTCCACTGCTCGGCCTGGAGGTCGCCCTGGAGGCGTTTTTTTTCGAGAGGATTGGTCGTCGCGGCGATTTTGTTCCTGAGCGGAGCCATCCGCTTGGCTTTATCGACGGGCTTCAGGGCGGCGTAACGCTCGCGCATCAGGATGGGCGCGCGTTCGTGTGCGATGATCGCGATGCGGCGGGCGGCGTAGGCCTGATTGCCGAAAGTGTGATCAAGATGATAGTGGGTATTGAGGGCGGCGAGGATGGGCGCTTTCGAGACCCTCCGCGCTGCTTCGATTTCGAGAGCGGCGCCGGCGGGTTGAAAGTGTCCCTCGATCAGGAGAATTCTCTCACTCCCTACGATTACGCCGCCGTTTGACAGGCACTGCGGACCTTTGCCCGGATCCGCAATGGTCGCGAAAACGCCGCCGGCGAGCCTGCTGACGCGCGCAAACCCCCGGTCGATGAGAATCTCCGGCGGCTTTTGAGCGAACACAGCCGGCGCAGCGAAAAGGAGCGAGCAGAATTGGCGGCGATTGCACTGCACCGTCCTCTTACGGAACCGGGATGCGGTAAATGTTCCGATGCGCCGATACCCGCAGATAAGCATACACCCCGGGATGGCCGCTCATGAACGCCCGCGGCGTGGAGATGGTTCGCACGTTGGGGATCGGCGGCGGCGCGTCGATCCACTGGATGCCGGAGGGAGGAATCGCAGGCCGCTCGTCTCCCGGCGGAAGCGGGAGCACATAAGTGCCCTGCGAGTGTTCGGAATAAAGATACAACTCCCCGCCATCCTGCGACCAGCTTACAATCGACGGCGTGGTGCCGCGCTCTTCTGCGCCGCCGCTTGCGCAGTGTTGGCAAACTAGCATTGGGTCGCCGCCGCTTGTGGAATAGATCTTAATATCGGTGCCGGCATCGACCCAGGCGGCGAGCCACTTTCCGTCCGGGGAAATGTCATACAGGAAGGGGGCCTTTTCCGGGATCACTCTTCGAAGGCCGGTCCCGTCGGGTTGGATGGCCTGGATGTACTGGTTTCCGGCCGGGCCGCCGGAGAAGAAGATTTCCCCGTCCGGGGCGAACAGCGCGCGAGTGCAGTCCTGATCCACGCGCTTTCGCGGCGCGGCGCTTCCATCGGTAGGAGCGATCCACAAGGCTGTCGGCCCGGGGGCGCTCGATCCAACGAAGACTACCTCTTTGCCGTCGGGAGAAACATCATAGTGCGCCATCAGGAAATCGGGCAGCACGCGCTGTTTCTTTCCGCTTTCCAGATTCTCGGTCCACAGTTCGCCGTTGACAAACCGGTCAACGGCTTGCGACCGCTGGAGATAATACAGGCGGCTGGTATCGCGCGAGAAAGACGGCAGATAAGCGTAACCTTCGAAGGTGATCTGCCGGTCGCCCTTGGGATCGTGAACCCAGAGCGCGCTCATACTGTCGCCGACCGAGGTGACGAAAGATTTCCCGTTGGGGAAAAACGAAACTCCGTTTTCTTCGGTCGCTCCGCTGGTGACCTGTTCCGGCTTTCCGTCCGGGAAGCGCTGGCGCCAGATATGGAAACCGTCGCCGGTGTTGGCCGAGAAATACATCCATTTGCTATCGGGGGTCCATCCGGCGAAGGTGCACTGGGCCGATGCCGGACCGGCCTCGCGCCCCGCGGAACTGCCATCGAAAGGGACCACGCGGCACGGCTGCCAGCCGTCAACACCCATGTTGACGACAATGACCCACTTGCCATCGGGCGAAAGAAAGGATCGATGGGCCATAGCATCTACGTTCGGAGCCAGATACACGGTTCGCTGCTCGGATCGGCTTTCGGTCGAGGTGAAGATCCCCATGTGCATTCCCTCACCCGTGCCCGCCGAAAACATCACGCGGGGAGGGTTGGAATTCGTCCAGCTCAAGCCTTCCGTATCGGCGAGCAGCCGCGTCGGCTCGCCGCCAAGGACGGGAACAGTCCAGGTCTCCCATACGCCTTTCGTGTACGCGATGCGGGAACCGTCCGGAGAGAAGCTTACCGGCACCATTTTCGCGGCTCCGTCGTGAGTGAGCTGCACCGGGTCGCCATCGGGAAGGAGTTTTACATAAACATCGCCGGGACCGATAAACGTGCTGTCCCCGCGGACGAAGGCGAGCATGCGGCCATCGGGCGACAGAGCCGGACCCGTAGCGGAATCGGTGAAGTTGGTGAGCGGCGTGTAGCTCAGCCGCTGTAACGGCGCACCGCGGCGGCTGAAGAAGTACGCGCCGGCGATTACGGCAACCGCCACAACCGCGGCAACGGCGATCACGGCGGCCGATCGGGTGCGGCCCGGCCAGGACGCAGGCGTTGTGTGACTGTTGTTGCGGCGCGAGCTTCGGAGCGCGGTCACCACCTCCCGCATGGACGCAGGACGCTTGGCCGGATCTTTTTCGAGCGTCTTCATCACCAGCGCGCGCAGCGGCTCCGGAATGTCGGCGTCGAGCGGGGAGGGGTTCGCATGAATCACCCGCTGGAGCAGTTCGAGGTTGGACGCGGCGCGAAAGGGGCGATGGCCCGAAAGCATTTCGTACAGCACCACTCCGAACGAAAAAACATCGCTGCGCGCGTCGATCGGTTTACCCGAAGCCTGTTCCGGCGACATATACGCAATCGTGCCGATGATCATCCCCTGGCGCGTCTGCGCTTGGGTGAGCGTCAGTGTAGCGGATGACTGCGGCGGCGCTTCCTCGAGCTTCGCCAGGCCGAAATCGGCGAGCTTGGCGTAGCCGCTGGCCGTCACCAGAATGTTATCCGGCTTAACGTCGCGATGCAGAATTCCGGCCTGGTGAGCCGTGGCTAACGCGTCGGCGACGCCCGTCAGCAATTCGACCACGTGTTCCCAGGTACGCGCCTCACGCTCCACCCAATTCTTGAGCGTGCCGCCGTCGACGAACTCGGTGACCAGGTACTGACGGCCCTCGAATTCGCCCACATCGTAAACGGTCAGGATATGCGGATGATTGAGCGACGAGGCCATCTGCGCTTCGCGCTGGAAACGGCGGCGCGCCGTGGGGTCGGCCACTTCATCGGACAGAAATTTGATCGCCACCGGCCGCTGGATCCTGGTGTCGTACGCGCGAAATACGACGCCCATTCCTCCCGCGCCGATCGTGCCTTCGATGCTGTATTGGCCGATCTGCGCGCCGGGCACAATTGGCGAAGGTGGTTCCACTTCCGAGCAGCTCACCCCCGCGCTAGCATCGAGCAGCTGCGACCCGCTCGGCTGCGCGAGCATCGCCTCCACTTGAGCGCGAATTTCCGGAGGGGCCTGGCACAGCAGCGCGACACGCTCCGCGCCGGGAAGGTCGAGGGCAGCAAGGTAGATCTCTTCGATCCGCTTCCACTGCTCCGGCGTCATGCTTCTATATTATTGCGCTTCAATCGCGTTCGAGCGATGAAAGGCGTCGCACCTGGCCACGCAGCGACCAAGCTGAATCCGGACCATCAGCGCGACACTTCGAGGGAATCGTTTTATACTGCCAATACAGAAGCAATGACGGACTCATCCGGCGCCGATACGACTCAACTTCTGCGCGCTTGGGCTGCCGGCGATTCCGGCGCACTCCAGGAATTGACTCGATGCGTGTACCGCGAGTTGCGACGCGTCGCGGCGAAACTGTTGCAGAATGAACCCCCGGTTGGTCAGTGGCGCAGCAGGTTTGTGGTGGTCCCGTCAATAGTCAGGCCCAGTGAAGGTGTGCTCCCCCTGGCCGGCAATCATCCGCCTCGACGGGTAAAGAGGCGACGGAGTACGTTCCAGCCGCCGGCTTGGAATCTGTTTCGGGCTCGCTCCGGATTGCGCGTTGCGAGATAGTTGGGGTCCGCTTTCTGCGGGACGTTGCGGCGTTCCGGCCCAACCAGAATGGGATGGGACAGGGTTCGGAACAGCGCGAAGATCTGGAAACCGCTGTGCTCCAGCAGCGACATTGCCGGCGTCGGATACGATCCGAAATCCTCGAACACGATGTCGCGCAGCTTTTCGAGCGTTCGCCCCCCCGCGCGTAGCACGGACAACTCGTGCCCTTCCACGTCGAGCTTCATCAGTTCAGGCGTTTCCGCAATGCCGACATCGTCCAGGGTTCGACAATCGACCAAGTTGGGCGACCGCGTGGAGTTCCCGGGGGCGTCCAGGCGTGCCACGCCGGTGTTGGCTTGCCAATCTTCCGGCAGGAACAGCGTCGCCTGACGGGCCGCATCCGAGAGGGCCAGTTTCTGAGTTCGAATCACCTCCCTCCTGAGTTCCTGGTTGATTCGGGCCGCATTCGCGCGCAGTATGGCATAAACGGCCGGGTGCGGCTCAAAGCTCTGAACGCTTCCCTCCGGGCCGACACGCAGGGCCATGATGACTGACATGAGGCCGACATGCGCGCCCGCGTCGATAGCCTGCGCTCCCGGATCAAGTAGCCGGTAGACCGCTTCCGCGGTGACGATGTCATACATACCCTTGCGGCGGATTGAGTTTGAGATCAACTCGTCGGGCATCACATCGAGCGGAAACCCGAATGCGGTGAGCGCCGTGGGTGACGTTCGGTCGCTCCCTTTGAACAGACGCCGGAACTGGCGGCCCGGCTGATAGACATATTCTGGCTTCACGCCGATATTCTCGCATTCTGCGGCGGATCAGGACGTGGAGATCAAATTCGCTCGAAGGACGGCGGGGTTCACAATGTCGGGCGCGGTTGAGCTACTTGTTGCCGGCCTCGGCTTCTATTTTCCGCTCGAGTTTCAAGGCGGACTCGATATACGTGTTTCCTTCGTGGCAGGCGAACTCGAAAATCCGGTCCATGGTGTATTTGAGGGGGTACTCGATGGTC
>JASHWA010000328.1 GCA_030044325.1 Bryobacteraceae bacterium | reverse complement strand
CGGAAGTGACGCGTCGCGACACGCGCATCCACTTCATTCAACCCTTGAAGGAGCGCATCGTGCGCGAAGTTGGCTACGGACTGTCGCTTGAAGGAGCATCGTCGGCGGCCGTCCGCAAATCAACCCAGGCGCAAAGCCAGCCTGTCGCACGACAAGGAAAAATCGCATAAGAAAGCACAGCGACGAGACTTGCGTATGCCAACCCGATATCCTGGAAAAATCAGGAGACACGGTGTTGCTGCCCCTGCACGTAGAGGCGTTGGTGAAGCGGTTCGGCCGGACGAGAGCGGTCGATGGCGTCACGCTTGAAGTGCGGAACGGGGAATGTCTTGGGCTGCTGGGGCCGAACGGCGCCGGCAAGAGCACATTGATTCGTAGTATTGCCGGCCGCGTGATTCCGGATTCGGGAAGAATCGCGATTTTCGGTGCGCCGGCCGGATCGGGCGCTGCGCGCGATTCACTCGGCTGGATTCCGCAGGAGCTGGCGCTTTATCCGCGGCTCACCTGTCGCGAGAATCTCGCATCCTTCGGGCGCTATAACGGGCTGGGCGGCGAGGATTTGGATCGCAACGTGGCGCAGTGCCTCAAATGGGCGACGCTTTCCGACCGCGCAGGCGATCTGGTCAAGAATCTTTCCGGAGGAATGAAGCGGCGGCTTAACATGGCCGCGGGTCTGATCCATCGGCCGAAGCTGGTGTTGATGGACGAGCCGACGGTGGGCGTCGATCCCCAGTCGCGCAACCATATTTTCGAGATGATCGAGCAACTGCGCCGCGAAGGCGTGTCGATCATCTATACAACGCACTATATGGAGGAAGCGGAACGCTTGTGCGACCGGATTGCGATCATCGACCACGGCAAAATCATCGCGGACGGAACCAATACTGAGCTGGTGAGAAGCGCGTTCGGGTCGCGCAGCGAGGTGATTGCGCATTTTACCGGCGCGCCGGAATTGATCGCGACCTGGGTGGCCGGGCATGGAGGGCAGGCGGTGGACGGCGAAGCGCAATTTTCGATCGACCATCCTTCGGCAATCGGGGCGCTGCTCGACGCGGCGGCGCAGGCGGGGCTGGACGTCGCGGACGTGGCGCTACGCAAGCCCAATCTCGAATCGGTGTTTCTGCAACTGACGGGAAGGGAGCTGCGCGATTGATTTCCGCGATTATCCGCACGGCGATGGTTTCGCTTCGCCGCGACCGGGGCGCGCTGGCGCTGGCCTTCGTGGTGCCGGTGGTGTTCTTCAGCATTTTCGCGGTCATCTTCGGCGGGCAGCGCGACACGACGCCGAAAGTCGCGGTCATCCTGGTGGATGAAGATCACAGCCGCGCGTCCCAGCGGCTGATCGAGGGGTTCCAGCGCGAAGGGTCGCTGAACGTGAAGACGCGCCCGGACGCGGCGCGCGGCGTGGAGCAGCCCGAATACACGGCGGCGAGCGCCGAAACCGCGGTCAAATCGGGAATCGCGCCGGTCGCCCTGATTGTTCCTCGCGGGTTCGGCGACAACCCGATTTCCTTCGGCGCGGGCGCGGATCGATCGCGTGTCCAGATGCTCGAAGATCAGAGTGACATGGTCGCGCCGCAGGTGGTCGCGGGCCTGCTTCAGAAGGTGGCGATGACATCGATGCCGGATTTGATGGCGGAGCAGGGCTACCAGTATTTCGACCGCTTCGCCGGCCTGACGCCGGAGCAGCGCGAGCGCATTGATCGCAGTATGACTACGTTGCGTGCGCTCGAGCAGGATGGCACGATTGCACGCGCGGCTGACGGCGGGCTCATTTCGGTTGCGAGGCGGTCGGTGGTGGGGGAAAAGAAGAATAACCCGATGGTTTCGTTTTACGCGGCAGCGATCGGGGTGATGTTTCTGCTGTTCACGTCGACGGGTGCGGCCGGATCGCTGCTCGATGAGGCGGAAAGCGGGACGCTCGATCGGGTGCTCAGCTCGCGCGTTACCATGACCCGGCTGCTCATCGGGAAGTTGACGTACAATACGCTGCTCGGGTTTTCGCAGCTCACGCTGATGTTCGTGTGGGGATGGGCTGTGTTCAAGCTGGATTTCTGGTCGCACATTCCGGGATTCGTGGTCATGGGCGTGATCACCTCGATCGCGGTGGGGGCGTTCGGAATCCTGCTGGCGAGCGTTTCGAGCACACGCGCGCAATTGGGCGCGCTCTCGACCTTACTGGTGCTGGTGATGTCGGCGATCGGCGGAAGCATGTTCCCGCGCTACCTGATGCCGGAGAAGATGCAGAAGGCGGGCCTGGCGACCATCAATGCGTGGGCGATCGACGGGTTTACCAAGGTTTTCTGGCGGGACGAGCCGGTTTCGCATCTGTGGCCCCAGGTGCTGGTGCTCGCGGGGGTGGCGGTGGTGTTGTTTGCGATCGCGCGCAGGCTGGCAAGGCGCTGGGAGTACGCATAAAAATATGCCGGAAACATGGGACGGAAGCGGATAATATCGGAATGGAGGCCAGAGCATGAACAAGATTACGCCGTTTCTGTGGTTCAACGACAACGCCGAGGACGCTGCGGAGTTTTATCTCTCGGTATTTCCGGAAGCGAAGAAGGTCGGCGAGCTGCGCTCGAACGGCGTGGGGCCCTGGCCCGCCGGAAAAATCGCCACCATCACCATCGAACTTATGGGCCAGCGAATGACGTTTCTCAACGGCGGTCCCGCGTACGCGCTTACGCCGGGTTTCTCATACTCCGTCGAATGCAAGGACCAGGCTGAGATCGACCTTTACTGGGACAAACTGATTGAGGGCGGCACGCCCATGGCGTGCGGCTGGCTGACCGACAAGTTCGGCTTGTGCTGGCAGATCGTGCCGGAGAAGATCGGCGAGATTTTGCAGCATCCCAAAGCGATGGCCGCGATGATGCAGATGGTGAAGTTCGACGTCGCGGTGTTGCAGGCCGCGGCGAACGAGTAACGGCGATGCGCCGCGCCGGCCGCCGCTGCCGATTACGACCCTGCTGAGACTCCGGCTTGCGCGCTCATCATCTGTTTCATCTTCTTGACCATTTCTTGAGCCGTGGGCTCAGCGATATGCGTCCCGATCATCCAAACATGCCCTTCAGGATCGATGATTGTCCCGGAACGGTCTCCCCAAAACATATCGGCGACGGGCGTTTTCACCGTCGCGCCCAGCTTCACTGCTTTGGCCACTACTTTATCCGCGTTCTCGGTGGTCAGGTACAGCGTGACCGGCGTACCGCCCAGAGACTTGGCGCTGCGCGCGCCCATTCGGGGATTCTCCGGGCCCAGCATTAAAGTAGTGCCTCGCAACGTGAGCTCGGCGTGCACCGGCTTGCCGTCCGGGCCGTTCATGATCCCCCGTTTGGAGAATCCGAAGGCCTTGGTATAAAAGCCGACCGCGGCTTTTACGTCGCTCACGGTGAGCGACGCGCTTACGGCGCCGTAATTCTTTTTATTCAAAGGATCGATCTTTTTGGCCATAACACCCCTCCCAGCGATAATACCTCAGACGTTCTCACTGCGTACCCGATCGCTCCGGGGTATATAATGTTGGGCGTTTATATCAACCAAGAGGTGTTCCATGCCGCGACCAATTACACGGAGAGACAGTCTGGCGCTGGGCGCCGCTGGTATGCTGGCCTTTTTGCCTGAATGGGCGGTTCCGCTCGCGGCGGCCGACGACGTGGACATCCCGTTTATCGATCTGCCCAAAGGTTTCAACCCCGGCGCGAACCCGAATGCGCCCACCCGCGTCTTCGACATCCGGAAAATCGACGGCCCGTTCACGCCGAACGACCAGTTCTTCACCCTTCAGCACATGAACCAGCCCGAAATAGACGCGGCCGCGTACCGGCTGAAGCTGACCGGCCTGGTCGAGAAGCCTGCGGAGCTCACCATCGACGAGATTCGCCGCATGCATCCCGTGGAACTCGCCGCCGGCTATGAATGTTCCGGCAACAGCCCGCGCTCGGTCGAAGGTTTATGCTCCTGCGGCCTGTTTAAAGGCGTACGCCTGCGGGACGTGCTGAAGCGCGCCGGGATCAATTCCAAGGCCCGCGAGGTGGTCTTTTTCGGCACGGATCGCGGACCTCAGGACATCGTCTTCCGCCAGCAGACGTTCAAGCTGGAGCAGCAGTTCGGCCGCAGCATAACGCTTGAAAACGCGCTCAAGCCCGAACCTTTTCTGGCCTACTCGCTCAACGGCCAGCCCTTGACGCGCGGTCAGGGTTTTCCGCTGCGCCTGATCATGCCGGGCTGGTACGGCGTGTGTAATGTGAAGTGGTTATCCGAGATCCATCTCCAGGAAGACCGCTACTTGGGCAA
>JASHWA010000327.1 GCA_030044325.1 Bryobacteraceae bacterium | reverse complement strand
TTCAACACCCTCGGCGGACTGTCCCCTTCTTCCGCCCGTCCGCAATGCGCACAGCATTTTCATGCTCCCGGACGCGCTCATCGCTGTCCCTTTTTCATACACCCTCTCACGGTCGCGGACCGGTGTCGGCGTTTCTGTTATTCTCGAACCCTGCGACTCCTCGAACATGCCTGACCATCGCGAGCAGCGGTTTCTTGAAGGCGAACATCTGGTCGAGCTGCAAAGCTCCGGGCTCAAGAAGGAATTGCGCCTGGGCGATCTGGTTTTCTCGCAAATGGCCTACATCGTCGGCTTGCAATGGATGGGCACCGCGGGAAAGCTCGGCTCGCCGCACATCATGTACTGGATTCCGGCGGTGCTCCTGTTTTACGTGCCCTCGGCCATGGTGGTGATTCATCTCAATCGCGAGATGCCGCTCGAAGGCGGCCTGTATCAATGGGCCAAGCTGCGCTTCGGCGAGCTGACCGGATTCCTGGTGGCGTTGAATTTGTGGGCGACGCTGATGCTGATTCTGGGGTCGGGCATATCGCAGCTCACCGACAACGTGGCCTATGCCGCCGGTCCGCGGGGCGCCTGGATGGTCGAAAGCAAGCCGGTCACCATGACTGTCGCCGCGCTGCTGATGGGCGGCCTGATGTGGATCGCCGTACGTGGATTGAACCTGGCGAAATGGCTGCACAATGTGGGCGGATTCGTGCTGCTGATCGTGTTGGCCGGGATGGTCGCCTTGGCCGTCCCGCGCTGGTTCGCGGGCAGCTCGGCCGTGGCCCCTGTGGCGGTCGCGTTTCCCGCGGTTTCGCTGATGAATCTGAATCTGCTCGGTAAAATGAGCTTCGGGGCGTTTTGCGGATTCGACGGAATGACCATTTTTTCGGGCGAGGTGCGCGATCCGAACGCGGCCCGCGCCATTCGCCGCTCCATCTGGCTGGCTGCGCCGCTGATCGCGCTGTTCTATATTGCCGGCACCGCCTGCGTGCTGACTTTCACCCGGCCCGATCAGATCGACCTGATTTCGCCGACCACCCAAATGGTCAGCCTGGGCGCGCGAGCCACGCGGCTGGCGCTCCTGGCCGGTCCGGTCGCTGCGGTGCTGATGATCGCCAACCTGATCGGAGGTTCCAGCGTTTATTACAACGCGCTGATCCGGCTGCCGATGGTCGCCGGGTGGGACCGCCTGATGCCCGCATGGCTCAGCCGCCTGCATCCGCGCTTTCGGACGCCCGTGGGCTCGATTGTAGCGGTGGGCGCGGCGGTCATCGTTCTCACCATTCTCGGCAACCTGGGAACGGGCGCGCAGGAATCTTTCCAGTTGTTGAACAACGCGGCCATCATCTGCTGGGCGCTTGCTTATCTGGTCATGTTCTCGATTCCGCTCGCTGCGCGCGGGGAGAAGCCATCGTGGACCGTGCGGCTGGCCTCCCTTTCCGGCTTCGTGATGACGCTGCTCTACGTGATCTTCGCCGTGTTTCCGATCGTGGACGTGAGGAGCGTCGGCCTTTTCGCCCTCAAAATCGGCGGCGTGGTCGCCGGCATCAACGTCGCGGGCGCGTGGTATTTTCGTCGCGTGAGCCAACGCAGGAGCACCCTCGCCGCCGCGGAGTTTTCACGTTAAAGCCGCGAGTGAACGATTAGCGCCACGTGCGAATCACGCCGGACGGCTTGACCGGCCGATGGTTGGACGTAGTGATTGATCCCGGCTGCAGCCGGATTGCATTCTCCGTCTGGCGAAGCGACGTCGTTACCGAAGATCGCGAGACCCGCCGCACGATCGGATCGACGAACCAGCGCACCGCCGCGGGAATGTCCCGGCTCAGCGCGACCGCTTCCAGTTCTATGTAGACGCCGCCGTCCCGCTCCTCGAAACGAGTGACGCTGTGCAGGCGCCAGATCAGGCCAGTCCCCTGGCTTTCGGGCAACGTGTGCTCGGACGGTGTGCCGTAGTCGGCGATTTCCTGAATGCGCGTCGCGTCGCTGATGCTGTACCAGCGGTGCTCGTCCAGGCGCACGCATCGCGACCGGTAATCCGAGTCGAGAGCGGTCTTGGCCAGCACGGACTTGTTGATGATGACCAGTGAGAACTCGTCACCTGAATCCGTCGTCGCGATCGCCCTGGATTCGATGACGTTCGGCTCATAATAATCCTTGTACCGGTCGTAGTCGCGCACCAGTGGAAGAACCTCGCGCAGGGTCGTGCTCGGAATGAACACCGCGCCCGCCCAATCATGAATTAATCCCGAGCTGACTTTCATCGGAACGTGATTTCCCACCGGCGCCACGATGATTTCGCCGGACTGAAGCCTGGCGATCTGCTCGGAATTTTCGTCGCTCGCCAGGAACGAAGCGCCGGGGACGAGACGTTCCTGATTGCGGGCATCCACCGCCTTCACGTATTCCTCCCATTGCTCGATGGTGGCAGGCTTCAGATCGGCGGCGATTAACGAAGCCGACATCCACAGTATTGCCGTGGCCATTGCGCTTGTCATGTTCCTTGTTCGCATGCCCGCTTGAGTGCAGTTGGCCAGCCTCTCGCGCCGGCCGCCTAAATTGTTGATTCCTCGGAATGCACCCTCAGCGGGCGAGCTTTGTCCCTGACGGGCGATGGGCATCTGCCCAGATCATGGCAGCCCGGATGGAGCGACAAATTCACGCGAATCAACGCTGACGACGAGTGGCGAGCCGGGGCGAAACCGCGAGATTCCTGATCGGAGCGGATATGATGGGTGTGGCATTGCCTCAGCCACTTCTCATCCCGATTCCCGCCTTCGACGATGACCGTGGAGTTTTGTGGGTCGTTGACTGGGAAGAGTCGCCGCTGCCCTTTGTCCCCAAGCGCTTTTATCACATCCGCAACACGCATCCGGGTGTGAAGCGGGGCTGCCACGCTCATTGGCGCGAGGGCGAATGCGTCCTTGCCTTGAACGGAAGCTTCACCGTGCTGACTGACGACAGCGTGACGAAAACGGAATACCGGCTGGACCACCCCGGCGTCGCGCTGTATATTCCTCCGATGACGTGGCTCGAATTGTACGCATTCAGCGACGGCGCCGTGTGCGGTGTTCTGGCGTCGCAGCGCTACGACCCGGAAGATTATTGCCGCGATTACGAACATTTCCTGTGCATACGCCGGGATAGCCGCGCAGTCAATTCTTCTCGCGAGGAATCCCGGCGAGTTGCTCCAGACGGCGATGAATCGAGCCCGGAAGAATCACGCCGGAAAGGCACGCCGCCGTGATCTTCCAATTCCGCGGATCGGTGAGAAATGCGCGCGGGTCGGCGCGGAAAGACCGCCCGACGAAGTCGAGCGCCTGGCCGAATTCCGCACCCTCGTAGGCCAGATACGCGAAATACCGGTAGATATTGCTGCGTGCCCGCGGCTCCGCTGCGCGCGTCGGGTCCGGTTTCGCCCGCCGGCACTTCTCCATCATCGCGTTCCATTCGCGATGCATCTGGCGCCAGTCGCGCGACATCTGCCGGGGATGCCTGCGGTACAGCGTGAGTTCTTCGGGGATCGCGCACACTCCCTCCGGCCACGCGAGAGCGATGCGCAGCATCAGGTCCGAATCGTGACAGCGCGGAAATTGCTCGTCAAAACCGCCCACCGCGAGAATCGCCGATCGCCGCATCACCACCGTCGAGCTGCTCCCCACGACATTGTCTTCAAGCAGCTGGCGGAAGGTGATCGCGCCGCGCCAGTGCGCCGGATGCAGCTCGATCCGGCGGCCGTTTTCATCGATCAGGCCGGACCAGCAGAACGTCGCGGCGACGCCCGGATTCCGGTCGAGAAAATCGACGTGGCGCGCCAGCTTTGAAGGAAGCCACAGGTCGTCGTGATCGAGGAAAGCGATGTAATCGCCGCGCGAGGCCGCGACGGCCGTATTCAACGCCGCGGGTGCGCCCGCGTGGGCCCGCTCGATCACGTGAATCCGCGCAGCGCGGAACCCGCGAACGCGCGCCAGGGTATCGTCGGTCGAGCCGTCGTCCACCACCACGATCTCGAAGTCCTCCAGCGTTTGTCCCAAAGCCGATTCGATGGTCGCGTTGATGAAACGTCCGGAATTGTACGCCGGAATGACGACACTTACGCGCGGGTTCTCGTTCACTCGAAATGCGCAGCCTGCCAGGGAACGATCCGCTTTTCGAGCTGCCGCAGGCCTTCATGCAGTACACCCCCAATCAGCGCGGTGGCCAGCAGCGCGATCCACAGGCGATCGGTCGAAAAGGTTTGCCACGAAAGCCAGATCATGCTCCCCAGGCCCGTGGAAGGATTGATGAGCTCGCAGGCGACCGCGATGACCAGCGCGTTGGCCAACGCCAGGCGCAGCCCCGTGAACACCCGCGGCAGACATGCGGGCAGATAGACTCTGGCGAACAGCGCCCCCCGGTTCGCTCCGTAGTTGATCGCGATTTCCACCCAGATCGGCCGAATCTGCTCGACTGCGTCGAAAGTGTGAAGCGATACGATGACCATCGACCCGAGCGCGATCAGTGTGATGGGCGCGGCTTCTCCCACGCCCAATAACAACATGAGAACCGGCAGCAGAGACATCTTGGGGGTCGCGTTGAGCGCACCCACCATCGGCTGGAGCGATTTCCGGACGCCTTGAATCCCTCCCATCAACAACCCGATTCCGAGCCCGGCCGCCGATCCGATCAGAAACCCGGCAGCCGTCCGCCCCAGAGTCGCCGCCGCGTTGCGCAACAACTCGCCGCTTTTTATCAGTCGCACAGCCGAATTCGCCAGCGCGGAAGGAGCCGGGAAAAAGAGCGGATTCAATACGCCCGCGCCGGAGGCGATCTGCCAGGCCGCCAGCGCGAGAAGCGGCAACCACAGCGCCCACACCAACCGTTTCATGGCAACTGGCCTCCGTTCAAGCGGTGCTGGGCGCCATTCAAGCGCTGCGCTTCCTCGGCGAAACGCCCGTCGATCACCTCGGCGGCATCGATCGGCCTCACCAGGAATTTTTTTCGGCTCGACCAGTCGATCACGCGCTGCACGCTCATCCGGTCGACTTGACCGTTTTCGCTCAGCCGGTCGAGACAAACCGGACCGGGACCCGCCGCCGCGAGACCGCTTCCGGCGGCGAGCTGCTGTAATGCCCTGGGCTTTTTCCCCGCGCGGAACTCCCCGACCCCGCGCAGGTACGCCGCCAGGAATCCCGCGCCTGCGCTGACGTCGTTCTGAAGCAGCGCGTCGCCGAACAGAATAAAGTTGTACTGAAATCCAGGCAGCAGTTCCGCCACGCTCGGGCCGGGAATGATATCGGGAGAAGATAATCCCATGTCGCGATCGAGCACGGCGTCGATTCTGCCGGCGGCGAGCGCGGGCGCGCTCTCGCTCAACGGCATGGTCAACAGGTGGACGTCGCTTGCGCCCAGGCCCGCGGATTCGAGCAGCACGTCCAGTAGAAATGCGGAAAGACTGGTGGGCGCCGTCACCGAGATGCGTTTGCCCCTGAGTTCCGCGGCCCTGTGAAAGCCCTCGGGAAAGCTTTTCCGATAGCCGTGAACCTCGTGGATGCAGCCGGGAATCGCGGTTTCCCGCGCGCACACAATCCTGATCCGGGCGCCCTTCGCGGCGGCGTTCAACATCGACGGAATTGCCCCGGAAAACGCCACATCCACCGTCCCGGCCGCCAGCAGCGGAGCCATTTGCGTCGCGGATGCCACCTCGTGGACCAGCAGCTCGATTCCGGCTTGTTCAAAAAAACCGAGCTCGCTCGCCAGGTACACCGGCGCGAGGATGTAGTGCGGCAGAAATGTCACGCGCACCCTGCGCAGCGGACGCGGATCCCGTTTGCAGCCGGAAGCCGCTGCGCCCGCCAGACACGCCATTGCTTGCCGGCGATTCATAGCGCGATCTGTCGCATTGAAACTGCCTCGCCTGAACCGAGCAAGTGCAGAGACAGAATCTTCCCGCGGCCGGTGACCATCGGATCCGCGTGCACTACCTCGAATGCCTCGGCGTCACGCCACAGCCGCGAAGCGATCTGCCCTCCATGGCAGCTCCGCAGCTCGTGAAGAAAAAACTGCCGGACGTCGCCCGTCGATCGAAGCGGCACGCGCCGGCCGACGTGCAAGACAAACCGCGTCTGATCCGAGCCTTCGCGCTCCACCAGTTGATAGTCGGTGGCGCTTCCGCCGAAACGCGCCGGCAGCGTCAGCTCCAGCAAGCGCACAACGTCGGTTCCCGCGAGCGTGACGCCGTGGCCCGTAATCTTACCGAAACTGTAGATGTCGCGCACCACCGTGGTCAAGCCGATTCGCGAGAACACGCAATCGCAGCTCGCCTCACCGAGCACGCCCGCGTCATCCATCTCGACGTTGATCAGCACGTGCGGCGAATGGAGTTGCAGACTGGTGAAGAGCAAGGAATCGAGCGCCGCATCGGAAAACGGCGCGGTGCGCCGATGCGCGATCGCCGCCACCGAATCCGTGAACACGTGTACGCAATCGCCGCTGGTGATCTGGCGGCAGCCATGGCCCACCGCGCCGAACTCGGAAATCGAGTAGCGCGGAAAAACACGCGCGCCGGTCGATTCCATAACGCGGCGTTTGCCGTCGCTCAACGTTTCCCCGCCGACGATAAATTCGGCGCCTTCGATCGACAGGCCGTGTTCCGCCGCGGCGGCGGCAACGCGCGTCGCGGGACTCGCATATCCGATGACCGTGGTCGCGACGCCCTCACGGCGCCGTTGGTCGATCCAGCGCGCCACCGGAGAGAAATCGTTCGGCGGCAGATGGATGGGAAACGGCAGCCGGACGCCATACCATCGCGCCATCGCCACCAGCGCGCAGGTCGCAAGGCGATAGGAACGGGAATCGGCGGACCGCGCCATCGGCGAATACCAGCGGTCGAGCGCGCAGCCGAGCCTCCCCGCGCGCGTCAAGTTCGCCATTCCGTCCACAGCGGGCAGGATCGGCTTCAAAAGAACCAGGTGCCGCGCTCGGAGCCCGAATTCGTCGATCATCAGACGGTCGTAAGCTGCGCGGTGCGCATACGCCCGCGCGCTGATTTGGGACGGGCTGCCGGCGCTGCGGCTTCCGCCGCTCCATTTCGTCATACCGCCGGTGGCCAGCGGATTCCGGAAACTGTTCTCTCCCGCGGCGATGCTCCGGCCCGAGCGCACCACCGCCGTTTTTCCCTTGAATTCGTCGTGAGTGAGATACACGCCGTTGCGATGGAGCGAAGCCAGCGCCGATTCGAGACCGTCCCGATTCACCGCGGCTTCCAGGTCCCCATATTGGCAGCCCGCCATGCGAAACATCTGACAATAAGGATTCGCGGGATTCGGGAAAATCACGCGGCGCGCCAATTCGAGGAAATTCGCCGCGCGATTTTTGAGGCCCTCCCGGATCCACTCCGCGCCGTCTTCGGGAAGCGGCGCCCGCAACAGTTCGCGGAACCCGCGCGCCGCCGACGCGAAGTAGCGAATTCTGCCGCTCATGGCACGACGCTTTCCATGCGCGCCGAACCGAGCTTCGCCCAGATGCGCCGCTTCAACTCCAGGAATTCCTCCTCCAGAGTGAGGCTCGCGTGTCGCGGACGCGCGAAAGGAACCGGCAACTCGTCGATCACCGTGCCGGGAGGGCCGCTCAAAACCAAAATCCGGTCACTCAACAGAATCGCTTCTTCGATATCGTGAGTGACAAAGATGACCGTTTTCCGGTTCGGCTCCCACAGCGCCAGGAGCTCCTGCTGGAGCGCCAGGCGAGTCTGCGCGTCCAGCGCGGCGAACGGCTCGTCCATCAGCATCACCGCCGGATTGCTGAGAAAACAGCGGATCACCGCAACGCGTTGCTTCATTCCCACCGAAAGTTGATGCGGGTACGCGCCCTCGCGCCCCTTCAGTCCGAAGCGGTCCAGTAGCTCGCGCGCCGCGGCTTCGCGCCAGCCCGCTCCGGCCTTCTGCATTTCGAGTCCGAACACGGCGTTGTCGAGCGCCGTCATCCACGGAAACAGGCTGTCCTCCTGAAACACCAACAGGATGCGTTCGCCCGGCACGCGCTCGATCGTGCCGCCGGTGGGTGGAATCAGGTTGGCGACCGTTCTGAGCAGCGTGGTCTTTCCACAGCCGCTCGGACCGATCACCGACAGGAATTCTCCCTCGCGGGCATCGAAAGACACATCGTGTAACGCCCGGATTTCCGCGGCGCCGCTGCCGAACGAGACGCTGACGTGAGAACACCGCACCAGCGCCTGAGAACCGCAAGCTCGTAACGTTACGGCCGGCACGACAGCATTCTAACAGTTTGTGATATTGTTTTTCCAATAAAAACCCGCATGAATAATATTTCTGGACCCGCATTAAGCGTGATTGTCCCCGCCTATAACGCGGAAGCGACCATCCGCCAGTGTCTCGAAGGCGTCCAGGCATCCACGTTCCGCGATTTCGAGCTCATCGTGGTCGACGACTGTTCAACCGACCGCACGGCGGACATCGTTCGCTCGTTCGCCTGCAAGCTGATCCGCGCTCCGGAAAACCTGGGACCCGGACGCGCCCGGAATCTCGGCGTCGCGCACGCGTCCGGACGGGTATTCTATTTTCTCGACGCCGACATTCTGGTGAAACCCGGGACGTTCGCAAGCGCCATGAATGCACTCGAATCGCATCCCGAATCGAGCGCCCTGTTCGGGTCGTTTGAAAAGGACACGCCGGCAAATAATTTTGTCTCGAAATACAAAAATTTATTGCATTATTATACGCACCAGACCTCGCGTGAAGACGCCGCGACGTTTTGCGGCGGTTTCGGAATGATTCGCCGCGGCGCGTTCTGTGAAGCTTGCGGCTTCGACCCCAAGCGCCGGTTCATGGAGGACGTCGATCTCGGCATGCGCCTGTATCGGACCGGTCATCGCATCCGTCTTGAAAAGGATCTGCGGGTTACGCATTTGAAGCGCTATACGTTCCTCTCACTGATCCGCTCCGATGTGGTCGGGCGCGCGATTCCGTGGACGCGCCTCATGCTCGATTCGCGCGTGATCCGCAACGACCTGAATACGCGCATTCACAATGTCGCGAGCGTTCCCGTTTCGTTCCTGTTGCTGGCTGCTGTGCTGGTCCCCAATTTGTGGTCTCCCTTCGGGCTTCCGCTGTGCTGCGCGGCAATGATCCTGATCGCGCTGAATCGGGGATTTTTCGGGTTCGTGCGGCGCGAGCGCGGCTTTGCTTTCCTGCTCGGCGCAATCCCGATGTGTTGGTTCGGGTATCTCTATAGCGCCGCCGGCGCCGGCTTCGCCTGGTGCGGCTACCTGCGCGACCGCTTCGCTGAAGACGTCGCGGTTCCACTGCGGCCGCCCACTTCCACCGCCCCCTGACAGCCTGTGTCAAAAATGGGGACTGTCCCAAAGCGCGACCGTAACTCCTTTGCTCCCGGTCGCGCCGGCGGACTGTCCCCATTTTCGACACAGGCTGCCAAGAGCCGCACGATGTCCTATTTGTGGTTTGCCTGGATCGCGATTCTCGCGTTCGCCACCCGCGCGGCTTTCCAATGGGAGCTTGATTATTTCAACAACCCCGGTCCGCAATTCCATCGGATTGCCCTCGTCGCACTGCCGGGTTTCGCCGTTTTGACGTGGATCTATTGCCTCCTCCGGAAGAAAGGGTTCTGGCGCTACGAGCCCGCCGCGTTCGTACTGGTAGCGGCGGCTACCCTTTTGCGCTACGAGCCCGCCGCGGCCGTGGTGACAGCCGCGTTGTTTCTGACATGCTGCGCGACCGGCAGCGCCGCTTTGCGGGGACTCGGCCTCAGGCCTGGAGGACCCGTGGAACGCATCGCCTTTGGATTCGCGATCGGATGCGGGCTCATCATTTCGACGCTGTTCGTCTTGGGGCTCCTGGGGTGGTTTTATCGTGGCGTGTTCATCGCGCTGCTCCTCGTCCCGCTCGCGATTTTCCGGACCGAGATCCGCGCCCTTTTCCTCGATCTCCTGGCCCTCAATCGACGCTGGCGCAATGGTCCCGGCATGGCCCATCCCATCGCCGGTGTCGCCATCGCGTTTGGCTTCGCGGCCATGATCTGCGCTCTCATGGTGACGCTGGTTCCCGGAATCGCGGTCGATCAGGTTTCTCTGCATTTGCCGTCGGTCGAATACTACGCGGCGCAGCACGCCCTCCGCCCGGTGCCTGAAATCGACTACTCGTATTTTCCGCAGGGCGTCGAGACGCTTTGGACGCTGGCTTATGCTCTCGCCGGTCAGCCCGCCGCGCAGATGCTTTCGCCGCTATTTTTTCTGATCGCGCTGATGGCGCTGTTCACTCTGGCGCGCGAGTGCGGTCTCTCTCCTCAAGCCGCGATCACCGGGGTCGTCTGCGCCGGAACCATGCCGTTTCTTCACTGGTCCGGCAGCGTCATGAAGAACGACCTCGCTCTCGCCATGTTCGAGTTCCTGGCGCTCGCCGCTTTCCTCAACTGGATGCGCACCCGCAACTTCCGCTGGATTCTTGCGGGCGCTTTCCTGATCGCGCAAGGATTCGAGGTGAAATATGTGGCGCTGTTCGGAGCCATTCCGCTCCTGCTGTTCTATCTTTACGCGCTGTCTCGCGAACCGCGCCGCTCGATGGCCGCAGCCGCGCTCGCCACGGTGCTGATCGTATGTGGCGGCGGCTGGATGCTGCGAGCCTACCTGTTAACCGGAAATCCCGTGGCGCCGGAGAAATTGCGGTCCGCGGCCAAGCGATGGGATATCCGCGAACCGCAGGCCGCGGCGCGTCTGGCGCGCTACGCAAAGCTGCCCTGGGAAGTGACGTTCGACGGTCCCACCGTGTTTGAGACTCCGCTTCGCAGTCCCGCGGGAATTCTCGTATTTGCGTTCTGGCCGCTGCTTCTCGCCGCCCGAGTGGTGCGCCCCAAAACCGGCGCCCAGTGGGCTTGTGCTCTGTTCTCGATCGCGTACTTGTGCTACTGGGCGTACAT
>JASHWA010000035.1 GCA_030044325.1 Bryobacteraceae bacterium | reverse complement strand
ATCATGCCGTCTTTTCCGTAAGGGGTGCGGGTGAGGATGACGGGCCAGGGTCCGTTGCCTTCGGGAAGATAGATACTGGCGGCAAGATGCACGCCATCGCGCATGGGGACCATTTCTTCTTTGGTGGTTTGTGCGAGAAGCGGCAGCGCGGCCGGAATGCTCGCCAGCAGAAACAAGCGGTGGGTGATGCGTGGCATGGAGATATGATATTCGATCGGCAGGCGGCGGTCGGACGGCGGGGGTGTTTTGGAGTAAACTGCCTGTGAGTCCCATGTTCGGAAAGGAGCTGAAGATGACCAATCGACGATCGTTTCTGAGCGCACTCGGCGCCGGCTACGCGATGGGAAACCTGAGCTGGGCGCAGTCGCGGCAGACGCGCGCGGCGGGCGCGGGCCGCTCGAGCGAACTGTTTTTCACGGCCGAGACGCAATACGGAAAAATTCAAGGGATGGCGAATTCCGGGGTGAAGGAGTTTAAAGGAATTCCTTACGGCGCGCCGACCGGTGGAAAAAACCGCTACATGCCGCCGAAAAAACCGGCTGCGTGGACGGGCGTCAGGGAATGTATCGCCTACGGGCAGATTTCGCCGCAGACGATTTCCTCGGCGGCGAGCGATTACGGTGAGCTGATCCAGTGGGATCTGCACTACGGCACAGGGATGGGCGAAGACGTTCTGACGCTCAACGTATGGACGCCCGCGCTGCACGATGGCGGCGCGCGCCCGGTGCTGGTTTCTTTCCACGGCGGCGGATACGCGACGGGTTCGGGGAACGGTCCGCAGTATGACGGCACGCAGCTGTCGCGGCTGGCGGATTGTGTAGTGGTGACCGTGAATCATCGGCTGGCGAGCTTCGGGTATCTGCACCTGGCCGATCTCGGCGCCCCGGAGGAGTTCAAGCACGCGGGTGTGGTCGGAATGATGGACCTGGTCGCGTCGCTTGCATGGGTACGCGACAACATCGAAAACTTCGGCGGCGATCCGAAGAAAGTCATGATCTTCGGGCAGTCGGGCGGAGGGGCCAAGACATCGACCATGCTGGCGATTCCATCCGCAAAGGGATTGTTCCACGCGGCGGGGATCCAGAGCGGGTCGACCATCCGCGCGGCCACGCGGGAGCAGGGGACGAAATCGGCGGAGATGCTGCTTCAGAAGCTGGGAATCGCGAAGGGCGATATCGCCGCGATTCAGAAAGTTTCCTGGCAGCAGATTCTGGAGGCGCAGACGTCGCTCACGGGCGCGAATTTTTCGCCGGTGGTGGATGGCGAGATTCTGCCGCACCATCCTTTTGATCCGACCGCGCCGCCGGAATCGGCGGACGTGCCGATCATCATTTCGAATACGCTCGAAGACGCGGCGCTGCGGCTGACCAATTGGGATCTGACCGAAGAGGGTCTGCGGACGATGATGAATCAGCGCTATGGAGCCAAGGCGGAAGAGATGCTGGCGATCTATCGCGACCGGTATCCCGACAAGTCGCCGTATCTGATCCAGGCGCAGATTTTCACCGATTCGACCTCGCGGCGCAGCGCGACGCTTCAGGCGGAACGGAAATCGGCGCAGGCGAGCTCTCCGGCGTATCTGTATTTGTGGACTTTCCCGAGCAGCGGCTTCGGCGGAAAATTCGGCGCCGTGCACGGAACCGACGTTTCGGCGACGTTCAACAGCTATCGTGATGCGGTCGGCGGAGCGGGCAACGAAGAGCAGCGCGCGTTGTGGTCGCGATTCGCGACGACGTGGGTGACCATGGCCAAGAACGCGAATCCGAACAATTCGAAGATCCCGCAGTGGCCCGGCTACGACGCGACCAATAGGGCCACGATGATTTTCGACAAAGAAATTCGCGTAGAAAACGATCCGCGCAGCGAGATCCGCAAGTTCTGGGATTCGATGCCGCAGGGCCGGGGATAGATTCGAGCCACGGTTGTCCGCGTTTAAAATCTGTGATACCCGCGGCATGACTGCCGCGGCTCGCCCGGCCAATGGAGCGTAGCGGAAGCGAGCGAGCCCCGCGTTAAACCAGACGGATGCCGCTCACGGTGATCGAAAAAGTCCGGTCGTCGCTGGGGACCTGCCAGGTGGGCGACGCCCGAATTTCGATCAGATAATCCTCCGCGTCGTCGATGGGCGTTTCGAGAATCTGAAGGCCCGTGCGCTCGATCTTCCACGTACCGGCGAGCGCTCCGTTGACGATGGCGCGCACTTCGCTCGGAACCGCCTGCGCGGTCGTGTGGCACCTGATGCGCAAGTTTTGCGCCGTCGAATTGACTCGCGTCAGTTTTGCCGTGGCGCGCGCGCCGATCCAGCGGTATTTGTTGCCGAACACGCCTTCGAGCTCGTACCAACCGTCGAGCAGGTGATGCTCATGGCTGGGCTGCGAAAAATCGACGATGTCTTCGCGGTCGCCGGGATAGAGCTCGGTTCGGTCGGGTGTCGCGAGCAGATTGTAGACGCCGCCTTCATTGGCCGAGGCGTAATCGCAATGAGTGCAGCGCAGCGTTTCCGACGCGTCCAGGCGCAATGGGGCGCGGCAGTCGGGGCAGCGCAGAAAATTTTCGAAGCGAGCGAGCGGCCGCGGCTCGGACGCGCCGGATTTCCTGCAGACTGCGGCGAGCGTTCCTCCGAGCAGCCGAGCTGCACGCCACTCTGAGCGATGCGGATCGAGGCGGATCGCCAGGCGCTTGGCAACGCGCTCGCCCCATCCACGTTCGGGGACGAAGACTTCGTAGCGGCGATCGTGGAAAAAACGGCCGATCAGGCCATGCCAGTCGCCGAGATCCAGGGAGTGGTTTTGGCGGATGCCGAAACTTTCTTCCTGATGCGCGCCGATCACGTCGCGCACGAGATAGCCGAGCAACCCCCAATCGTACAGCCGGCGCTCCCACGGCTTCATGTGCTCGTAATAGGGGCAGCGGTACAGACGCAGCGAAAGCGGGCGCTTCAACGGCTCTTCGGCGAACAGAAAAATTCCACCCGGCGCAAGGACACGCGTCACTTCGTGAAAAATTCCTTCGATATCGGGGAACTGGCTGAGCATCTGAAACGCGCAGACCATCCGCAGGGATTCATCGGCGAACGGCAGATGCGCGGCATCGCCGGCGAGGCGGATGGGAGCTTTTTCGAGTCCCCAGGCGTCCTGAATGGCGCGGCCGTGCCGCAGCGAATCGGCCGATAGATCGAGGGCGAAGCCGTCGGCGCCGAATTGGTTGGCGAGCATGTAGCTCGAATGGCCGGCGTTGGCGCCGATTTCAAGAAATGGCGTCATCGCGCCGATGAATTCGCGATGCTTGAGGATCACCCCGGCGCGGCGCTCGTTTTCTTCGGCGTAAATCGCGAGATTGCGCGCGGGCTCGCCGAAGGAGGCGAAATTGTGAAACTCGACGTGCGCGCGTTTTACGGAGAGCGGCTGCGCGCCCATCGATTATTTCACCCATTCGCCGGCGCGCATGACGCGCTCCAGGCCGTTGGGATCGGTGGACGATTTCATGGTCAGGTCAGCGGATTTTCCGCGTTCGATCGGCGGGCCGCCAGGCACGGGTTGGATGGTCATGCCGAGTCCGCGCAGGATCTCGGCGCCTTTGGGAACCGGGGTCGAGGATTGCGGGCCGACATCGGTGAATTTTCCGTTTTCGACGACCACCACCGAGTAATCGATGGGCTTCGCTCCGGGCGAGGCGATGAGCTTCGCGCCGACGATCACCTTGACGCCGGATTCGTCAGATGAAATGCAGGCGATCAACGCGGTCGCGATCAGGACTAAGAGCGCTTTTTTCATTTTCCTGTCAGCATCTCCATCGACAGCGCGCGCATATCGGGGACCAGAACGTCGGGCGAATGCGCGGCAAGTTCAGCTGCGCCGGCGAGTCCCGTGGCGACGGCGATGGAACGGACGCCGTTGGCCCGCGCGGCGCGAATATCGTTGGGGTGGTCCCCGACCAGCGCGATGGGGCTGTGCTGATCGATCCAGCGCTCGCGGCGGGCGTGGCGGATGGCGATGCGGACCAATCCCGCGCGGTCGCGCGAGAGCTCGGCGAAGGCGCCGAAGCGCAGATAATGGCGCAGACCGGCGCGCTCCATTTTCTTCCAGCCGATGTGCGTGAGATTTCCCGTAACCAGGCCGGTGATCGCGCCGCGGCGGGACAATCGATACAAGAGCATCCGAGCGCCGGGGCAGACTTTGCGGCGCAGATCGGGACAGGTGCGGGCGTAGATGCGCTGCGCGGCGGCGATAATTTCGGGCATGTGGCGGCGGATGGACGGCGCGGAGGCTCCCGCAGTGCGAAGCATCACCGTAACGATATCGCGATCGAGCATTCCCTGCACCGGGACGCCGTCCGTCGTGGTTTCAATCCCGGTGACGTGGGCGATGGCTTTTTCGAGCGCCTGGCGATGATGCGGGCCCGCGCGGCGGACCAGGGTTCCGTCGATATCGAAGAGGATGAGCGGAGTGGGCATTCCTGATTTCATGATAGTGAGTGGAGGGTGGATTGTGGTGAGTCGCCGGAGCTGCGTCAGCCGCCGACTTAACACTGACCACGAACCACGAACTGCTAGAATAAGCATCGAATGCAGGTTCTCAAGGCCGGCGAGCATAAGCTGCTGCTGCTCGAGCTCGACAGCGAGTTCATCGAGAACATCGCGCGGCAGACGGGATTCGAATTCCGGCTGGAGGATCAGGCGCGGAGGATGCTGCTCGATTTGAACGCCGAGGGACGACAGGCGCCGCTGCTGCTGTTCGACGCGGCCGATCCGGCCAACCTGGGGTGGTTTTCGCGCTGCCAGTTTTATGTGGACGGGACCAGCGGGTGCGTGCTGCAAACGCCGATCCAACTCGCCAATCAACGGGACCGGAGCGGGCGCGCACTGCCCTACGCGGTTCGTTTACAGATCAATAAAGAGCTGCCATCGAGTTTCCGGCTGCCCGGGAAAGCCGCGGTGACCGAACAGATGGTGTATCACGTTCTGTACAACTTTCTAAATGCGCTGCTCAATACGGGCGTCGGGGTGTGCGGCGGAACGGTGGTGAAGCCGCTCGCCGGACGGACGGAGCCGCGGCCGTAGGGGTTTGCCGCACGCGGAAATCACCCCCGCGCTGACGCACGGGGCTGGCAGGGGCGATCTTGATGGCTACTCTCGGACTTATCGAATACGCGGATGCGAGCGCGGAGGTTCGCGCTGTTTATGACGACATCATGGCTACGCGGAAGACGGATTGGATCAACAATTTCTGGAAAGCGCTGGCCAACGATCCGCCGACGCTGCGGCGCACTTGGGAATCGGTGAAACAGATCATGGCGCCGGCCGCGATCGACGCGCTGACTAAGGAAATGATCTATCTGGCGGTGAGCGCGTCGAACCAGTGCGGCTATTGCATCGCGTCGCACACGGCGGCGGCGCGAAAAGCGGGAATGAGCGACGCGCAATTTGCCGAGCTGATGGCGGTGGTGGGGATGGCGAATGAAACCAACCGCCTCGCGAGCGGTTATCAGGTGGAGGTGGATGAGCGGTTCAAGGTGTAATGGCGGCACCAGGATATCCGGCTGCGCTGCCTCCGCGACAGAAGTTTTTTGGACCGGTTCCTAAGGTTCTTACCTTATCGAATCGCGCGAGCTGTTGGCCGCATAATTTAAACGGGCATGATTTACAGCAGGAAGCGCAAGCGATCGCACATGCCGGGCGGCTACTTCCACCTGGAGGAGGAAAAGAGCAAGACGCGCGTGTTCGGCTATGGCCACGGCGATCACATCAAGCTCAAGGACGAATACGGCAACGTGTGGCGAGGCTCGGCCGTGCGCAATCCGGATAATTCCATCGTGTACCGTTTTCGTGACGGCAACGGCCGCACCCTGACGGGGACCTCCGATAATCTCGCGGTCACCCTGCGCGATGAAAAAGGGAACACGTGGAAGGGTTTCGTGGACTGAAATTACTTCACCTCGACGACGATCATCTCCATTTTTCCGGCGCCATCGTTGGTCGCCGCGTGTTTCACCGGCCCGCTCCAGATCGCGTCTCCGGCGACGGCGGTTAATTTCGATTCCGATTCGCCGGCGCGCACCGTCGCACTCGCATCGGTCATAAAGACAGTGACGCGGCCTGCGCCCACGTGTTCATGGAGAGGTTCGGTCGCGCCAGGCTCGCGCCAGCTTCGAAACACGCGCGCCTGATCGTTTTCAAACAGCAGCTTGTTGTGGCGGCGGTCGATCAGCACAGGATCGAGCGAGCGGGCGCGAACCGGCGGCGTGACGGGGCCGGGCTTTTTGAGCTCGATTTCGATCATGCGAACCCGGTCGCGGCCGGTATTTTCCTCAGTGTGCAGACCGTCCGCCGCGATCCAACCGGCTTCGCCCGAGGGAAAATGCAGATCGCGTTCGCGGCCGTCCTGGTATCGAATCGCGATCTTCCCTGGGTCCAGATACACGATCACGCGATTCAGAACGTTTTCGTGGGGCGCGGTTTTGACGCGCGGCGCCAGCGTGGCCTTCATCACGCGCACGAAATCGTTGTCGATCACGACGCGCTCGCCGGCGGTGCGCGGATCGGTCCATTCTTCTGGAGGCGGCTTGAATTCATCGGTGCTGAAGATGCGGAAATCTCCTCCGGGCGCGGCGATTTTCAGCACCAGAGCGACTACGAATCTTCGGCCCTGAAAATATGCGACGCGGATGCGATGAATCCCGTGCGCCAATTCGCAATCGCCCTGGGCTTCGCGCGGCGGATGTTCACCGTCATTATCGATCACGGGTTGATCGTCGATCCACAACTTTGCGCCATCGTCGGAGGTGAGCGAAAAGCGGTAATCGCCGGGCTTTTCGATCCAGAAGCGTCCGGTGTAATCGATGGCGAACCATTCGAAGCGCGTGGTGACACCGGGGAATCCCACGGTGAAGCTCTGCGGAGGAACGTCGAGCTTGGACGTGTAGATGGCCCCGGCCGGTTTCATGCGATGAAAATCGGGGAGCCGGCTGGTGGCGGGCTTAAGGTAGTAAATCACCCCGCGCAATCCGCCCGATACAACCACCGTGTCGCCGAACGTGACCGCGGGAACCTGCTGCGCGACCGCGAATGCCGCGATCGCGGCAAGCGTTAAGGGAATCTTCCCCGGCATTGTGGCCCCGAACCAATACGCTAGCAGAAATGGTTTTCGGCTCGAGCGGGTGCAACGACACCGGCACACAGCCGGCAATACCGGTTGTCCCACTTATGCCGAGCGCGCTGAAGTCGCGTCTTTTCCGCGAACCGAGGCGGCGTCTTTTGCCATGCGGCTGGCGA
>JASHWA010000326.1 GCA_030044325.1 Bryobacteraceae bacterium | reverse complement strand
CGAAATTGCGCAACCGGATTTCGGCCGGATCGATGTTCAATTCCGCGGCGAGCATGTCCACCATGCGCTCGATTCCGTGCGTCGCTTCCGGGCGCCCCGCGCCGCGATAAGCGTCGGTGGGCGTGCAGTTGGTAAACACGCCGACGATATCCGCGCAGATATTCTGCGTGTTGTAAAGCCCCGGCATCATCAGCACGCTGAGCGTCGGAATCGCGGGCGTCAGCAGTTGATGATAGGCTCCCAGATCCTGGAGAATTTTGAGCTTGATCCCCAGAATGGTGCCGTCCTTTTTGGCCGCAATTTCGTAAAAATCGACGTGCCCGCGGCCGTGAATCGTGCACGTGAAATTCTCGCGCCGCGATTCGATCCATTTCACCGGATGATTGATCTTCATCGCGACGAAGCCCATCAGCGCTTCTTCGGCGTAAACGTTCAGCTTGCTCCCGAACCCTCCGCCCACCTCCGGCGCCACCACGCGCAGCCGGTTTTCTTCCAATCCCAGCATCATCGCCACCAGCGTGCGCATCAGGTGTGGAATCTGGGTCGACGAATACAGGTTCAATGCCCGGTCCGCCGCCCTCCATTCGGCCACCACCCCGCGCGTCTCCATCGCCATCGGAATCAGCCGCTGGCTGGTGATGCGCTGCTTCACGATCACGTCCGCGTCGGCGAACGCCTGGTTGATTTCGCCGTGCTCCTGGTGAAAATCGAAAGCCTTGTTGTCGGGCCACTCGGGATGCACCGCGGGCGCGCCCGGCGCGAGCGCTTTTTCCGGATCGGCGACCGCGGCGAGCACTTCCCACTCGACTTCCACCAGGTCGGCGGCATCGGAGGCGATGTAGCGATCGGTCGCCACCACCACCGCCACCGGATGTCCCACGAAATACACCCGCTCGGTCGCGAGAATATGATGATGCGGAACGCGCAGTCCGGGGAGCGAGGCTCCGCACGGCACCGGCCCCACGTGCGCGGTGTCGCGTCCCGTGAACACCGCGACCACGCCTTTCTGCGCCGCGGCTTTGCTGGTATCGATGGATTTGATCCTGGCGGCGGCGTGCGGGCTGCGCACGATGGTGGCATAGTGCATGCCCGGCATTTTGATGTCTTCGACGTAGGTCGCCGTGCCCGTAATCAGCCGCGGATCCTCGCGGCGCCGGATACGCTTTCCAACCAGTGGTTCGGTTTTGGTGATTGTCGTCGCCATGGTCGTTAAGCTCCTCCGGCCTTCGCCGCCGCTTTCACTGCATTGACGATGTGCTGGTATCCGGTGCAGCGGCACACGTTGCCTTCCAGGCCGTGCCGGATCTCCTCTTCGCTCGGATGCGGATTGCGGTCGATGATCTGTTTCGACGCCATGATCATCCCCGGCGTACAAAAACCGCACTGGAGCCCGTGTTCGTTCCAGAACGCTTCCTGCATCGCGTGCAGCTTTCCGTTGGATGCCAGCCCTTCGATCGTCAAAATCCCGGCGCCATCCGCCTGGACCGCGAACATCGTGCAACTTTTCACCGCCTTGCCGTCCAGCTCCACCGTACAGGCGCCGCACAGCGACGTTTCGCACCCGACATGCGGACCCGTCAGGCCCACAACCTCCCGCAGGTAATGGACGAGGAGCAAGCGCGGCTCGACGTCGTGCGAATAATTGGTACCGTTGATGTTCAGGGAAATTTTCATAGCGCCCTCGCGCGCGTTCTTGAAGATATCAAAAAAACCAGGGACTGGAAACTCCACGCTCCACCCCCACTCCCCGTTTCCCAGTCCCCAATCCCCACTCCAGTCCCCTTTTTTCACACCTGTGGTCGATTCCGCGACAACGATTCCGCTTCGCCGCTATGAATCCATGCGCGTCCAGGCGTTCGGTACGACTCGTGCGGTGTGGAGTTGGCTGGGCGAATAATGATACACTACCTGATTCACGTCTGCGTCGGTCTCGCTCTCTTGGACTCCGCTCGTTCGGTGAAACCGGGGATTGTGGATGGACGTCTGAGTGGAAAGCGCAGAGTGGAAAGGAATCCCGCTTAGATGCCGTGTCCCAGGCCTGGAAGCCTGCGCCCGTTTGTCGTTTGCCTGCTCGCTTCGATGCCTGTTTTCGCCCAGGGTCCACCACCGCAGCAGCCCCCGCCGAATCCCCCCGCGCAGCAGCAGCCGCCCCAGCCCACGCAACCGCCCCCTCCACAGCCGCCGCAGCAGAAAAAAGCGAATCCGTTTGAAGCCGTTCCCACCGAACCCCAGAATCAGCCCAAGCCCGAAGCCCCCAAGCCTTCGGCGCCCGCGGCCCTGAACGATACCATCGAGTCCATCACCTTTCGCGGAGCCCGCCGCGTCCCGCAGGATACCCTGCGCGCGCTGCTGCAATCGAGGGTCGGCGAAAAATATGACGAGCCGATCCTGAATCGCGACTTTCTTGCCCTATGGAACACGCAGCGTTTCGAGGATATCCGTCTCGAACGCGAACGCGGCCCGCACGGCGGCTGGGATATCACGTTTGTGGTGGTCGAGCGCCGCATCATCCGCACCATCAAATACGACGGCTTGAAGTCCATCAGCACCTCGGAGGTTCTGGACCGTTTTAAAGAGCGCAAAGTCGGCCTCAGCGTCGAATCCCAGTACGATCCCAATAAAGTGCAGCGCGCTAAGGTCGTGCTTCAGGAATACCTGGCCGAGCGCGGGCGCCAGTTCGCCACCGTCGAGCCGGAAATCCGCCAGGTGCCCCCGGCGTCGCTCGAAATCGTATTCAAAGTGGACGAAGGCCCCAAGGTGAAGGTGGGCCAGATCACTTTCACCGGCAACGACAACGAAAGCGACCGCGCCGTCGAGCGGGCCATGAAGAACATGCATCCCTACGGGATCCCGTACTCGATCTTCTTCGAGGACCTGTTCGCCAAAACTTACGATTCAACCAAGCTTGAGGAGGATCAGGAGCGCATCCAGCAGTTTTACGCCGACAACGGATATTTCACCGCGCGCACCACCGACGCGAAGGTGGAAATCGTCAATGTGGGCGGCGGAAAGTTCCGCATCCCGCTCATCAAGCAGGGCAAGGTCGGCAAGGCGGCCAACATCCACATCAGCATCGAAGAGGGCCGGCTGTATCATCTGAACAATTTCAACGTCGTCGGGATGAAGCTGTTCCGCACCCCCGATGTTCCCCAAAGAGTCTTCGGGATGAAGAAGGGCGACGTTTTTTCCACCGCCAAGCTGCGCAAGGGCATGACCGATATGCAGAAGGTCTACGGAACCTTCGGCTACATCGATTTCGTCGCCTCGCCCGAATTCGCCCCCATCCCCGACAGCGACAAAATCGACTTGACGCTGAATTTCGACGAAGGCCACCAGTTCTTCGTGCGCCGCATCGATTTTTCCGGGAACACGACCACGCGGGATAAAATCATCCGCCGCCAGCTCCTCATCGACGAAGGCGACGTGTTCAATACGCACCTGTGGGAGCTGAGCATTTTGAAGCTGAACCAGCTCGGCTACTTCCAGGTGCTCAAGCAGGGCGAATCGGAAGATATCAAGCGCGACACCAAGAACAACACCGTCGACATCACCCTCAAAGTGAAGGAGCGCGGAAAGAATTCGGTGCAGTTGAACGGCGGCGTTTCGGCCCTCGCCGGCAGCTTTATCGGATTCTCCTACTCAACCAACAATTTTCTGGGACTGGGCGAAACCCTCAGCCTGAATACGCAATTGGGAACCATCCAGCGCAGCGCGACGCTGGGATTCACTGAGCCGTACCTGTTCGATATTCCGCTGACGGTCGGTTTCACCGTGTTCGATTCGCGCTTCGATTATAACCAGGCGCGCGAGGCCTCGATTCTCTCCGGAACCAACCTGATTCCGCTGTATGAGCAGCTCGGCTCGCAGAACCTGCTGAATTACATCAACAACTCTTACGGATTCACGGTATTCAGCAGCTATCCGCTGCGGCGCGGATTTTCCCGCGTGGGTCTCGCCTACGGCTTTACCATCCAGAGCGTGGACGCGCTGACCACTGCGTCGCAGACCTATTTCAACTACATCAACTTCCTGAACATCAACGGACCGAACTCGCTCAACGGCATCCGCTCTTCCACGGTCACGCCGAGCTACACCTATAACTCGGTGAATCATCCCATCACGCCCACGGCGGGTACGGGATTTACGGCCTCACTCGCCTTCACCGGCGGACCGCTTGGGGGGAACGTGAATCAGATGGAGCCGGTGCTCGATTACAAGCACTTCTGGAAATCGCCGATCAATCCCAAGCACGTCATCGGCGTCCACTTCCTGGCCAAATACCTGACGGGGTATGACGGCAAAACGGCCGCTCCCTTTAACCGCTTCTTTATGGGAGGCGAGTTCGATGTCCGCGGCTTCCAGCTCTTCGGCGTCACTCCCATCGCATTCGTCCCCACCGAGGCGACCATCAACGTTTTAAACAACGACGGCAGCCAGCGCATGCAGAACGGCCTGAATTCGAGCGGCCAGCCCACGCAGATTCCGGTGACGCAGAACATTCCCACCTACCAGCTGGTGACTCCCGGCGGCGATGCCGAAGGCGTGAGCAATCTCGAATACCGCATTCCCATTTTCGGGCCCGTGACGCTGGCGCTGTTCCTGGATACCGGCGTCAACAAGATTCTCGACACCAGCCAGCTCGATTTGAACGCGTCGCGCGTTTCGCAGCTGGACGGTCTGTTCCCGGAAGCCGCGTTTCCCAATCACGCGGTGATCGCGGCGGGAACGCAGATTCCGCGCATGTCCACCGGGCTGGAGCTCCAGGTTCTGATGCCGGTGGTGAATGCGCCTTTCCGCGTGTATTGGGCCTATAACCCGATGCGCGTCGAGGAAAATATTCAGCCGCCCATCGTCGCCGACCGCACCTATTTCGCCAACGCGGCGACGTTTGCGAGCGCGGTGGCGCAGTTCGGCACGGT
>JASHWA010000325.1 GCA_030044325.1 Bryobacteraceae bacterium | reverse complement strand
TCGGTGAGCTCCGCGGGACCCCACGTGCCCGGCTCGTATTCGTATACAGGAGGAGCCGCCTTGACCACCGCATCCACGATGCGCCACGCCTCCTCCACGTAGTCCTCGCGCGCGAACAGCGTCGCGTCGCCGACCATCGCGTCGCTCAGCAGGCGCTCGTAGGCTTCCATCTCCTCCGGCGCCGGCTCCTCGCGCGCAACCAGCTCTTTCGGCTCGCCGCGCATTTCCTCCGATGGCGATTTGAACATCATGCCCAGCGCCGTAGTCACATCGGGACTGATGCGGAAGCGGAAATGATTCGGAACGGAGGCCGAGGGGAATAAGCGCGGCGGGCGCCGCAAGCGGATCAGGAGTTCCGTGCACGTCACCGGCAAACGCTTTCCGGCGCGAATGAAAATCGGCACGCCTTGCCAGCGCCAGGAGTCGATTTCCAGGCGCACGGCCGCGAACGTCTCGGTCTTCGAATCCGGCGCGACGCCTTTCTCCGACTTATATCCGCGAAATTGCCCGCGCACCACGTTCTGTGCCGTCAATGGCTCGATCGCTTTCAGAATTCTCACCTTTTCGTCGCGAATCGATTCGCTGTCCGTCCGGCTGGGCGGATCCATGGTCAAATTGGTCAGAATCTGAAACAGGTGATTCTGGATGACGTCGCGGATGGCGCCGGTCTGGTCATAAAACGCACCGCGGCCTTCGACTCCGAAATCCTCGGCCATGGTCATCTGGATGCTCTCGACGTAAGTTCGATTCCAGAACGGCTCCAGAAACGAATTTGCGAAACGCGTGTACAGAAGACTTTCCACCGGACGCTTGCCCAAATAGTGATCGATGCGGAAAATTGCATTCTCCTGGAAGGTGCCCAGCAGAATCGCGTTCAGCGCGCGCGCGGAAGCCAGATCCGTTCCAAACGGCTTCTCGACGATCACGCGCGCTTCCCCGGTGCATCCCGCTTTCCCCAGCTGCTCGACCACCGTCGCGAACAGCGCCGGCGGAATCGCCAGATAATGCGCCGGCCGGCCGCAGTGGCCCAGCTGGCGGCGGAGCGCCGCAAAGGTCGCCGGATCCTTGTAATCGCCATCGACGTAATGCAGCAACGCGGCTAATTTTTCAAACGCCGCGCGATCGAGACCGCCATGTTTCTCCACGCTGTCGTGCGCCCGCGCGCGAAATTGATCCAGGTTCATGCCGGACTTGGCCACGCCCACCACCGGCACGTCCAGAGTGCCGCGCTTCACCATGGCCTGAAGGGCGGGAAAAATCTTCTTGAACGCGAGGTCTCCGGTGGCTCCGAAAAAGACCAGGGCATCGGACGGTTCGCTCATGGTTCTCCCTTTCAGGCCGCTCGCTGGCCGCCCGGTTTCTCGATATGTCCGCCGAACTGGTAGCGCATTGCGGAAAGCAGTTGGTCTTCGAAATCCGCTTCGCCGCGCGAGATGAAGCGTTCGTACAGCGCGGCCGACAGCACCGGAACCGGAATGCCTTCGTCCACCGCCGCTTTGATGGTCCAGCGTCCCTCGCCCGAATCGGAAACCCGGCCGGCGAACTTGGAAAGCGCGGGATCTTCGGCCAGCGCGGCGGCGGTCAAATCGAGCAGCCAGGATGCGATCACGCTTCCGCGGCGCCACACTTCCGCCACATCCCGCAGATTCAGGTCGTATTGATAGTTTTGCGGATCGCGCAGCGGCGCGGTCTCCGCATCGACCGCCGTTTTCTGCTTGCCGATATTCGCCCCGCGCAGGACTCCGAACCCTTCCGCGTACGCGGCCATGACGCCGTATTCGATCCCGTTGTGGACCATCTTCACGAAATGCCCCGCGCCGTTCGGCCCGCAATGCAGATATCCAAGCTCCGCGGTCCCGTCGAGCCGGTCCCGCCCGGGCGTGCGCGGAATATTTCCCACTCCGGGCGCGAGGGTCTTGAAAATCGGATCGAGCCGCTTCACCGCATCGGCTTCGCCGCCGATCATCATGCAATAGCCTCGCTCCAACCCCCAGACGCCCCCGCTGGTGCCGACGTCGATGTAGTGGATGCCTTTCGGCGCAAGCGCGTTCGCGCGACGGATGTCGTCGAGGTAATACGAATTTCCTCCGTCGATGAGCGTGTCTCCGGCTTCCAGGTGCGGCGCGAGCTTGGCGATGGTTTCCTCCACCGCCGCGGCCGGAACCATCAGCCACACCGCTCGCGGCGGGGCGAGCTTCCGGGCGAAATCCTGGAAATCCGCCGCGCCCGTTACGTGTTCCTCGGCCAGCTGCTGCACCGCTTGGGGCGACCGGTCGAACACCACGCACTGCCCGCCTCCCCGGACCAGCCGCCGAACCATGTTCGCGCCCATTCTTCCCAGTCCGATCATTCCGAGTTGCATTGGATACCTCCTTTTACGCTGCGCGGGCCGGCGCTTCGAACGTCTGCGTGAATTCGAGGTAGTGGCGCGCGATCCGGTTCACCGCCTCTTCCCGCGTTATCTGTTTCGCTCTCCAATGGACCAGCGGATCCCAAAAATCGGTGCGGCCGACCGCGAACCCGATGAATCCCGCTACATTAGACGCGGTTGCCAGCCATTTCCGCACTTGTTGTTGGTTCTCGCCGCGGCCGAGCACGATGCACCCCACCTTGTTCCGCCCATTGCGCCGCGCCACGGCCACGATCGCCTCGCACTCGCTGCGCCTGTCAAGCCCTTCGACTTTCCATACATCCGGCTCCACGCCCGCCTCCTGAAGCTCCTGAATCGCGCCGGTCATCAGCCGCGGCCGAACGTCCCGGTCGTATGCCTTCCGGTCGCCTTTCACCCGCTCGAGCTGCGCCTGTTCGGCCGGCACCAGCAGTTCGAACAGAAAACGGCTCCGGCTTTTTTCGTGCAGATAATCGGAGAGCCGTTTCAATCGCGCGGCCTGTCTGGTGTTGAGCGCGCGATCGCCTTCCGGGTTGTAGCGCACCAGGACTTTTGCGAACGCCGGCTGAAATTTCTCGATATGCGCGGCGAAATCATCGCCGTATTCGAATTCGAATTCCGCCTGCCCGCTCTTCTCCGTGGGACACGCGGTGGTGTAGCCGCGCGATCGCGCGTCCTGGAGGATCGCCGCGCCGAATCTTTCATCCGTCAGAATGCCGGCCTTCTGTTGCGGCACGCCCAACCGGAGCCCGGCTTTGAATCCGTCATAAATCACCTGCTTCGCGGCCGCGATCTGAGCCACTTGACCGGCATTCAACTCTCCCGTCCAGCCGAACAGTTTCGTCTGGAACGAGTGCCGGTGATCGAAAGGCAATATGTACAGCGGTCTGTCATAGCCGAGTGCTTGCATGTTCATGCTCCCTGCTAGCCGGCCTTTTTGAGCCGGGCGCTCTTCGACGCGATCACGTCCATCAAGTCATTCCATGACTTCACGAACTGTTTGGCTCCTTCATCCTGAAGCTGTGCGCCCAGCGCGTCCAAATCGACGCCGTTGGCGGTGAACTGCGCCAGGCTTTCCTGGCCGTCGCCGGACACAACCGGCTCGATCCGGCCATGGTCCGCGAACGCCTGGAGCGTCGCTTCCGGCATTGTGTTCACGGTGAAGGGAGCCGCCAGCGCGGCGATGTAGAGAACATCGGAAGCCGCCGGATCTTTGGTTCCCGTGCTCGCCCACAACAGCCGCTGCGGCCGGGCTCCGAAATTGCAGGCCCGGCGCCACCGATCCGAGCCCGGAACAGAACAGTACTCGCGGTAAATGCCTTGCGCGATCGCGATGCCGAGCCGATTTCGAAGTTTCTCCGGCACCTTCTTCGCGACCGCCACGTCCCAACGGCTGACGAATATCGACGCAACCGAAGCGACATTCGGGTTCAGTCCGGCTTCGATCCGCCGTTCCACGCCGCGCAGATAAGCGTTGGAAGCGGCAACATACTGCTCGCGTGAAAACAGGAGAGTCACGTTCACCGGGATGCCCGCGAAAATCGACTCCTCAATCGCCGGCAGTCCTTCTTTCGTGCCCGGAATCTTTACAAACAGGTTCGGACGCTTCGCGCGCGCCGACAAGTCCTGTGCGGATGCCGCCGTTTTTTTCGAATCGTAGGCGAGCAGCGGCGACACTTCCAGCGAAACCCATCCGTCGACCCCGCTCGTCCGCTGGTGAACAGGACGAAACAGATCGGCGGCTCGCGTGATGTCGTCGAGCGCCAGCTCGAAAAAGAGCGGCTCCGGCGACTCGCCGTGCCGGAGCTTGTCGCGGATGGCTGCGTCGTAGGCCGGGCTGTTGCGGATCGCGTGATCGAAAATCGTAGGATTCGATGTCAGCCCGGTGACGGAGAACTCGTCAATGTAACGCTTTAGCGTTCCGCTCGTGAGCAGCGGCCGGGTGATGTTGTCGAGCCACAGACTTTGGCCCAATTCGTGGAGCTCTTGCGTTGCTTTCATGATGTGTGTTTTCTCGCGTGCACGAATTGTGCCAGCATCGAAATATGTACAAACAGCCGCCCTCCAGCGTCGAAATACCAAACCATCGGCGCTGAAGACTGCCCTTTTGGGGCACTCGCGGTGCGTTTCACATCAAAGGAGGTGAATCCGTGGACGAAAACCTTCGCCTGGTGATCGCCGACGTGGACGGCACGCTTGTAACGCAAGACAAGATCCTGACGGACCGCGCGATCAAAGCCGTTCAACGTTTGCACGACGCCGGTATCGCCTTCGCCATCACCAGCGGCCGGCCGCCCATGGGCATGAGGATGTTGATCGGTCCGCTTCGCTTGACCGAACCCATCGCGGCGTTCAACGGAGGCGTGCTGGTCCGCCCGGACCTGTCGGTGATTTCACGAAGCTTCCTTCCGGCGGACGTGGCATCGAAGGTCATCGAAACGATTCTGCGCCATCGCCTTGACGTGTGGCTCTACACCGATCGCGACTGGCTGGTGCGCGACCCTGGCGCGCCTCACGTCGCCCGCGAGCAGTGGACCGTGAAGTTCGCGCCGAAAGTCGTGCCGGATTTCGCCTCGCATCTCGATCACGTCGCGAAACTCGTTGGAGTCGGCGATGATTTCGATGCCGTCGCGCGGTGCGAGGCCGACGTGCGCATAGATTGCGGAGCGCACGCATCCGCCGCGCGCTCCCAGCCCTACTATCTGGACGTCACTCATCCCGATGCGAACAAAGGCCATGTGGTGGATACGCTTTCGAAGCTGCTGGCGATTCCTGCGGCACAGATCGCGACCATCGGAGACATGCCCAATGACGTCCTCATGTTCAAGAGAAGCGGCGTCAGCATCGCGATGGGCAACGCGAGTAAGGAGGTGCAGGCACAGGCAACCTATGTGACCGCATCGAACCAAGAGGAAGGATTCGCGAAGGCGATGGAAGAATTCATTCTTGCAGCGGATCGCAAAGCCGTGGGCAATTCTTACCATCGAGGGAAATAATTACTGATCGATCGCAGCTCGCGGGCCAAGGCCGGGCAGTTGCCGCCGTTTAATCACTCGGCCTGCCTCGGCAGCGAAAACGCCAGGTATTCACCCGAATAATTCCCGCTGCTGATCGCGACTACGATGTACTGCTTCCCATTCACGCTGTAAGTCATCGGCGAACCGCTCTGCGGCGCCGGCATCCATACCGCGCCGAGCTGTTTCCCGGTCGCTTTGTCATAGGCCCGCAGCATGGCTCCCCGCGGATGCGATGCGGTGGCCGTCACCTGCGTGTCGCCTTCAATCACCAGCGTCTTGGTCACCAGCGTTCCCGTATCGTAACCGGGCTGGCCCGTATTTGAAATATTCAGCCCCTTGAGCGCCGGGTTATTCCGAATGAAATCGGGCGTCTCGCCGTTGGGGACCTGCCA
>JASHWA010000324.1 GCA_030044325.1 Bryobacteraceae bacterium | reverse complement strand
GGTTCGGGCCATCGGCCGTCGCGAATCGCGGTAAGCCCGAAGCTGGTTCCCTGCGCGGCGATGGCGACGTGCGCGTTGGCGATCAGCGCCACGCCTCCAGAAAGCGCCACGCCCTGCACCGCGGCAACCATCGGCTTCATCGCGCGCCGGCCGACGCTGAGCAGTTGATCGTCAGGCTCCGCGCCCGCGCAGAACACCGGACCGTCGGCGTCGATCAGGATCGCGCCGGTCGAGTTGTCGTTCATCGCCGCCGCGATTTCGGCGAGCAGATCGCGGCACGCGGCTGCGTCGAGCACGTTGCGGGTTTCCGGGCTCGCGAGCGTGATGCGGCACAAGCGGCCGTCCTGTTCGACGCGAAGGCTCATAGAAGATCAAAGGCCTCAAATTCTATCGGCAGATGCTCGCGATGCTGGTAGGCCGTGGCGGCTTCGAAGGCGAAGACCAGCACGCGGCGCGTCTCGAGCGGATCGATGATCGCGTCCACGTGGCCGCGCGCGGCGGCGTAGCGCGCGTCGAGCCAGCGCTCATAATCGGCGCGCGTCTGCGCGATGCGCTTTTGAAGCTCGTCCGGAATCGGCTCACCGGCGGCTTGCAGCTTTGCGAGCTCCGGCCCGTGCACGGCCTGCACGGCCGCGTCACCCTCCATCACGCCGATGCGCGCGGTGGGCCAGGCGAAGGTGAAATTGGGATCGAAGCCCTGTCCCGCCATCGCGTAATACCCTGCCCCGCTTGCGTGATTCAGAGTCAGGATGATCTTGGGAACCGTGGCGCACGCCATGGATTCCACCATCTCCGCGCCCGCGCGAATGATGCCTGCGCTCTCGGCCTCGACGCCCACCATGAATCCGGAGACGTCCTGCAAATACAGGATGGGGAGGTTGTGGCGCTGGGCGTTTTCGACGAAATAGGCGACCTTTCGGGCCGATTCGGTGTAAACGATTCCGCCGATGCGCGGCCCTCCGGGAGTTTTTAAGAACCCGCGGCGGTTCGCAATCACGGCGATGGCCCGGCCGTGCAGCCGCGCGCCGGCGCACAGCATTTCGGGCGCGTGGCCGGGCTGAAATTCGAGATAATCGCCCGCATCGACGATACGCGCGATCACTTCTTCGACGTTATACGGGAGGCGATGATCGGCCGGCAGCAGATCGTACAGGCCTTCTGAAGGTTTTGCGGGAGCGGAGCCTTTGGGCGCGGGCGCGGCCGGCGGAAGCTCGCGGATTTTTTGGCGAATCATGGCCAGGCATTCGGCGTCGTCGTTGGCCATGTAATGGGCCACGCCGCTCGAGCGGGTGTGTAGCGCCGCGCCGCCGAGCGATTCGGCATCGACCACCTGGCCGACGGCGCCCTTCACCAGATTCGGCCCGCCCAGGCCCATGAAGCTGGTGCCTTCGACCATGATGATCACGTCGGAAAGCGCGGGCAGATACGCGCCTCCCGCGATGCACATGCCCATGACCGCGGCGATCTGCGGAACGCGAAGACGGCGGCGCATGAGCGAGTTGTAATAGAAAATCCGCGACGCACCATATTCGCCCGGGAAGATTCCGTCCTGATAGGGAAGGTTCACGCCGGCCGAATCGACCAGGTAGACGATGGGCAAGCGGTTGCGCATGGCGATTTCCTGCGCGCGCAGAATTTTGTGAATGGTCTCGGGCCACCACGCGCCGGCTTTCACGGTGGCGTCGTTGGCGACGATCACGGCGGGCCGGTTTTCGATGTGGCCGACGCCGGTGACCACTCCCGCCGCCGGCGCCTGGCGGTCGTATTTGTCGTAGGCGATGAGCAGGCCGATTTCGAGGAAAAACGTGCCGGGGTCGATCAGCTTTGAAACGCGCTCACGCGCGGTGAGCTTGCCCTCGCTGTGCTGTTTGTCGATTTTCTTCGCGCCGCCGCCCAACCGCAGCCGGTCTTCGAGTTCACCCAGCTCGGCGGCCAGCGCGCGCATGTGATCCGCTGGCGATTGAGTCACTAAATGCTATATTAGCCTCCGAAGATGCTGGGGGAACATTGCTAGGGCCAAGATGCTAGGAATCGACCGGCGGGCTCTCGGGGTGCTGTGGACGGCGTTTCTGTTCGCGCTGATCCTGATCGTGATTTACGAGACGGGGCGGACGCTGATCGTGTTCGCGGTGGCGGTGATTTTCGCGCACCTGCTCGCGCCCATCGTCAATTTCATCGAGCGGCGCTTTCCGCCGCGGGTTCCGCGCGTGTGGTCGCTGCTGATCGTGTATTCGGCGCTGCTGGCGGTGATCGTGGGGGTCTCCATTCCGCTGGTGGAGCGGATTTCGCGCGAGGCCGGGATTTTCGCCGCCAAGGTGCCGGATTTTCTGCATAGCGATCCGCTCGAAAACCTGCCCATTCCGCGCTGGCTCGAGCCGGTCCGGCCGGAGGTGACCAGTTTCATTCACCAGCGCATGGTCGAGCTCGGCCAGCGCATCGGGCCGATGCTGAGCACCCTGGGGACACAGATTATTACGGGACTTCCCGCGGTATTGGGCGTCATTTTAATCCCGATTCTTGCCTTTTTCTTTCTAAAAGACGGACCAATTATTCGCGATATGAT
>JASHWA010000323.1 GCA_030044325.1 Bryobacteraceae bacterium | reverse complement strand
GATAAAGCGGTAGCGAAGGGCTGAGTACGACGCCGAATCGATCGCTGGTCCGGCGCCTCTTTGCGCGGGTAGCGGCAGCGCGGTTGCGGCGCTTATCAAAATCAACAACAGGCCAGAGTGGGTGCGCATCTTCCTTATGATTCTAACGACCGTGCCGCCGGGAAGAAACGGCGGATCTAAAATACGACTGCTCGTTTCAGCGGCCGCACCTTCAACGCGGCCGGTCCGCGCACCGGCGGCGTCCACAACGCCTGTTATGGTTCAATACGGCACCGAAGTCACCGGGCGCGCCGCGGATCTTTCAAAATCGAGCAGGGCTCGTCAATACGCGCTGGTGCAACTCGCCGGCGGCGCGGGCGTGATGTTCTGCGTCGTCAGGATCGCCGGCGGCGGCGCGACCGACCCGCAGGGGGTCGGAATCGTCTCCCCGACATAGATATCGGCGGGAGACCATGACCCCGCCTTGAGCTGGAACTCGATCGTCCGAATCGAACGGACGGAGTGGCCCGGCCACGCCAACATGGGCAGCGTGAGGGATTGGGCAGTCTCCGACAGGCTGGACGGTGCCGGCGCCACCGCTTGCGCTTCCATCACTTTCCCGTTCCCATCCACCAGGGCAAACACTTTGGTTTCCGCGTGCGACGGCGGGGGCGCAACCGGAGCCCGCGAGAAAAGCGCTTCGAGCGGGGCGTCGCCGCCGGCGGCCCTGGTCAACTCCGCCATCGCTTCGCGCGAGCCGGCGCGCGCGAAGCTCGGACGCACGCGAGCCTGCGCGAGCAGCGCGACCGCTTCATCGAGCCGGCCCAGTTTCGCCAGCAGCGTCACCATATGGAGCTCATTTTCCCCACGCGGCGTAATGGCGAACGACGCGCGCAGATAAGGCTCCGCTTCCTCCGTTTTGCCCTCACGATAGAGCACCCAGCCGGCCGTGTCGAGCATGAAAGCCAACTGACGCAACTGCTGGGTGCATTTTTCGCCGTCCGCCAGACTCTCCGGCTCGCAGATTTGACGCGTCGAGGACTGGAGCGCTCCCGAGATCAGATGCCAGGACCGGTCGAGATCGAATCCGCCATCCGCCAGATCGTACGCAATGTTGTTTTCGATCATGGCGCTATGCGGAAGCGCGAGCGCGCGCATGAAGCTCTGCCGCGCCTCGTCGATTTGGCCGGTTTTCATCTGCGTTTTTCCGAGGAACGCCCAGCGATTCGTGTCGTTGGCAGTGAGTTCCACTGCCGTGGCGGCAAGGGTTCGCGCTTCCTCCCACTCACCGCGTGTTGCGAGAATCCTCGCGAGGTTATACGAAGCGTACTGGCTGCGCGGCGCCACTTCAATCTGTTTGCGATAGCTGGCGATGGCGTCGTCGACGCGCCCTAACCGGTGATAGATGACGCCCAGATTCGTGTAAGCCGACGCGTGTCCCGGGCTGATGGAGGTGACGGTCTTGAAGGCAGCCTCGGCATCCGGTAAATCGTTCAACTGCAGATACGCATATCCGAGATCGAACCACGCCGGCGCGTTCTTGGGGCTGATTTTCGTGGCCTCCAGAGCTGACTTCCGCGTGGCTTCCCAATCCCGGCTCTTCATCGCCCGATTCGCGCCATTGAGGAGCCCGTTCAGCGTCGTTACGCTGTTGTCCTGCGGCTGTGCGGCCGTGAAAAACGGAACGGCAAGAATCAAAATTCCAATTCGTGCCGAAAATCCGAAGGAATTATTTCGCGAAACCCGCTGCATGGCCCCCTCCCCTTTATCCATTCGAAGCGTTTTCGAAACACATGATATAACGTGAGGGGGGTACGATGGAGCACCGATCGATCGCCGCAATGCTCATTCTCGCCGCCTTGCCGGTTTTCGCCGGGCAGGCTTTCCGGCCGCTTGAAGAATGGAAGACCGCCGTAGTCAATGGCGATCAGGCGGCTTTGTCGAGAATGTATCGTACTAAGCCGGAGGCCATCACGCAAGCCGGCAAGGATCGCATCGCCGTTCAGGACGAGCTCGCGTTCTGGACCAGCCTCAAGCGGCAGGGACTAACGGATTTTCATCCGAGGCTGCTCGAAATCACGACCGTCAAGGGATCGACGCAACTCGTTTTGCGAGTCTCGGCGACCTTGGGAGGCTCTCCCATGTATACTTCGGTGCGTCAGGTTTGGGCGCGTTCGGGGGATGGATGGCGCATCGTCGCCTCGCGACGCGGCGGAGGGTTCATCAAGGACCCGACGCGTGTTTTGCCCCAGCCGGTTTCCCCGAACACGAACCTCTATTCGGAGCCGGGGGACGCCGAAAAGGAATTAAAGGCAGCCTTGCTGAAGGCAGGGACGGAAGCAAAGCGAGTCATCGTGGTATTCGGCGGCAACTGGTGCTATGACTGCCACGTTCTCGACACGACGTTCCACTCAGCGGCATTTGCGTCGTTGGTCGACTCGAATTTCATCGTTGTGCACATCAGTATCGGTGATGACGGAAAAGAAAACCACGAGCTCGCGGCCCGTCTTGGCGTGGCGCTGGATAAGGGGGTTCCGAGTTTGGGCGTGCTGGAGCCGAGCGGAAGGGTCGTGTACGCGCAGAAAAACGGTGAGTTCGAGGCTACCGAGAAGATCGGTCCCGAGGATGTCCGGGCCTTTCTGGAGAGGTGGAAGCCGAACCGCGGTTAAGCGGCGAACCGTACACGGGCACGGAAGTCACGATCGTGGTTCACGATCGTCCGTGAACGTTCCCATCGTCGACCCGCACGTTCAAAGCCCTGTTGTCGCGCATTAACGGCTGTTGGCGGGCACGAGGACAGGCCGGATCGTCCCGAACCTCGGACATTCTTGGGTCTAGCGACATCGACGCTGTGTTTCGTGAAAGCGAATGCCGGCGGCGGGACTCGCCTGTGTCACTTCTCGCCGTTCCTGGTGAAGATCTACCGAGTCCGGCCGATGAGGTGCGACCAAGCGCGGTGGATCCAGCGGGGATGTGTACGCGCGCGGTTTTCATCACAGCGCCGTTGGGCTTCGTGCCGGGACGATTTGGTATATAGTCTGCTGAGGAGAACGCCCATGTTTAAGAGCAGGCTCGAAGGGAAGATATTCGCGGCAATTGTGGGCGCCGCGGCGCTGCTTCCGACGATCACACATTCACAACAGCGATCGGCACCCGCGGTACGGTCGAGCGCAACCGTGACTGCGAAAGTAGTGAATGCGGCGAACGCGTTCTTAGCCTCGCTTTCGGCTGCGGAGCGCTCCAGGTGCACCTTCGGCTTCAACAGCAGCCAAAGGACCGGCTGGTCCAATCTTCCCACTGGAATCTTTCAACGCAACGGAGCGCGATTGGGCGACTTGACCGCGCCGCAGCGTTCCGCGGCGTTAGCTCTGGTGGCGGCAGCGCTCAGCCGCGAAGGCTATCAGAAAGTGACGGACATCATGAATGGCGATGAGGTCCTGAAGGGCTCAGGCGGCGGCCGGACCGGCGGAAAACAAGGCGCGCGCGGGCCGGGCGGTGGAATTCGCTTCGGGCGTGACGAATACTATCTGGCGCTGCTCGGCCAGCCCTCGGCAAGCGAGCCGTGGATGATTCAATTTGGCGGCCATCATCTGGCGATCAACGTCACGGTTGTGGGCGCGAACTCGGTTTTGACGCCCAGCCTGCCGGCGGCGCAGCCGGCCAAATATATCCTGAATGGCCAGACCATTCGGCCACTGGGCCGCGAGAATGACACGGGGTTCGCGCTGATCAATGCGTTGAATTCCGCGCAACGGAAACGCGCGATTCTGAACTACGCCGTAAATGACCTGGTGCTCGGCCCGGGGAACGACGGAAAAGTGATCCAGCCGGAAGGCATCCCCGGTTCCGAACTGGACTCCCGGCAGCAGTCCATGCTGCTCGACGTGGCGCATGAGTGGGTCGGCATTCTGAATGATGAGGCCGCGAACGCAAAAATGGCGGAAATCAGAGCCAATATCGCGAAAACCTATTTCGCTTGGAGCGGAAGCACGAAAAACGGTGAATTGGCCTATTTCCGCGTTCAAGGGCCGACGGTGGTCATCGAATACGCGCCGCAGCAAGGGGACCTCGATCACATCCACACCATCTATCGCGATCCCACCAACGACTACGGTGCACGACTGGTACACCCATGAACGCGCAAAAACCGATCGCCACGCTTGCGGCGCTATGGGGCTCAATCGCATGGGCTCCGTCGGCGGGCGCGCATCGTCTCGATGAGTATTTGCAGGCCACCCGGCTCTCCATCGCCATGGATCGCGTGGATCTGGCGATCGATCTAACTCCGGGCGCAGCGATTGCCGACAAGGTGCTCGCTTGGATCGACACCGACGGCGATGGCCGGATCTCAGATGCTGAAGCCAGAGCATACGCGCAAGAGATGCTTCGCTCAGTCAGGCTTAAGGTCGATGGGCGTCCGGCGCAGGTCGAACTGACCATGAGTAGCTTTCCGCAATGGAGTGATGTGCGCCTCGGCATCGGGATGATCCGACTGCGGGCGATAGCGAAAATTCCCTCAGCGGCCGCCGGCCGCCACGTGATCTCGTTCCTCAACACTTACAGACCCGAGTCGAGCGTGTACCTGGTGAATGCGCTTATCCCCGACAATCCTCGCATTCAGCTCGGAGACCCGCGGCGCGACCACGCTCAAACCGGCATAACGCTGGACTACACGGTCGCCGGCGCGGTCTCGCCCATGCCGCGATCGTGGGAGTTGCTCGCCTGGCTGATCGTAGCGGGTGCTCTGTGGCTTCCCCGCGTCTATTCGATGACGCGAGCCGCCAGATAACCGGCCACGGGCGGATTGAAAACGAACGGAGCGGCGCTGCGGAGTTTCCACAGCTGACTTCTTATCGAGTTGGCCTCTCAGATCGATGATTTCCTGTTGCGCGTCGCCCAAGGCAGTCAACTCGCTTACGGCATGAACAGCATCTCTCGCAAATTCGCGCGGACCGGGGATTACTGAGTGGCTGGGTACTTCTTCGACACGAGCGCGTTCGTCTAGTTTTATCACAGGGAAACCGGCACATCCAAAGTTTCGGCCATTTTTTCTGAGCTCGGGCGAGAGGTCCGGATATCGAGTCTCGGTTTGCTCGAAGTCCAATCCGCGTTCGCCATGAAGGTGGGTGGCGGAGTAATCGAATCGGGTTTGGCCCCGTTTTCGCCGCGCGGCGAAATTTATGTACACTAGTATGTACACAAGGATATCGTCGTGGCTGCCATCAAAGTCGGTGTCCGTGAGTTTCGCGAACGCATCGCGAGTTTTCTCGAATCCGTTACACCAGTCGCCGTGACTCGCCATGGCGAGACGCTCGGAGTTTATGTCCCGACCCGCCGCAAAGGCCGCAGGTCGGCCGACATCTCTGAGCTGAAGGCGGCTGCGGATCGCCTGGCCAGCGCGCTTTCTGATGTGGACGAAGAGGAATTGGTGCGTGAGTTCCGCGAACAGCGCCGCCGCAAGACCGTCCCGACTAAATGATCGTTCTCGACGCGAACATTCTGATTCGCGCCGTGCTCGGGCGCCGGGTCCGCGAACTGCTCGACACCTGGGCGGCCCAGGGAGTTCGCTTCTTTGCGCCCGACGTTGCTTTCGACGACGCCGAGAAATATCTGCCTCCACTCCTTGCGCAGCGCGGGAAGCCGATCGCTGACCTCGCCGCCGCGCTCGATTGGCTGCGCAACGTGGTCGAGCCGGTGACTCCCGATTCTCTATGCGCTTTTCGAAGCCGAGGCCCGCGAGCGGATTGACGACCGGGACGAGGACGACTGGCCGGTTCTCGCTACTGCGCTTGCCCTGGCTTGCGCCATTTGGACGGAGGATGCCGACTTCTTCGGTGCCGGGATTGCAGTATGGACCACGAACCGGGTTGAGATCTTCTTCAGGCAACAACTGAGGGCGAGTGAGCCGGACCAGACGTGATCTTCCGTCGACTTCTGCTGGACTAGTCCCGGGACGCCGCAGGCGCTTGCCTCGCCCGTACTGCGAGATAGTGCTGATCGAGAGCCTGTCGAACCAGTGTCTTGATGACGGCCTGGCG
>JASHWA010000322.1 GCA_030044325.1 Bryobacteraceae bacterium | reverse complement strand
GAGCAGAACGCGAATCGCTTCCGCGCGATTGAGCGACGCCGCGAACATCAGCGCCGTCTGGCCGTGCGCGCCCTCGCGGGCGTCGACGCCGGCTCCGTGATCGATCAATATTTTTACGGCATCCGCGCTGCCCGACGCCGCCGCGGTCATCAGCGCCGTGGTTCCGTGCTCATCGGGCGAATTCGGATCGGCGCCGGCTTTGAGCAGCAGCTCGACCATCTTCGCGCTCCCGTTTTTCGAGGCCATGAGTAGCGGCGTGATCGCGCCGAGCCGCGTTGTCGCTTTCACGTTCGCACCCGCGGCGACCAGCATCTGCGCCATCTCGAGATCGTCGTTGAACGCGGCCCAGTGCAGCGCGGTGCTCCCGTCGCCGAGCGCGGTGTTCACATCCGCTTTCTGCGCAACGAGCGTTCGAACCGCAGCGCGATCGCCGTTCTGCGCGGCTTCCGCGATGCGCGTGTCCGCGGCCGCCGCGGTGAGCGCAGTGATGAGAACTGCGCCGATCCAAGTTTTTGTGCGCATGGTCGCCTCCCGAAAACTAAATCGCGATTTCCCCGGTGCTGTCGCCGATCGATTCGAGGTTCATCCCCACCTTGCGCAGCACCGTCACAAGCACGTTCGCCATGGGAGTCGCATCCGCCGCGCGCACGTGCAGATTTCCTTTGAGTTTTCCGTTGGCGCGGCCCGCCAGCAGAATCGGGACGCGCTTGTGATTGTGCGCGTTCGAATCGCCCATGGGGCTGCCATACACAATCAGCGAATGCTCCAGCAGATTTCCATCGCCATCCGGCGTGTTCTTCAACTTTTCGAAAAAGTACGGGAGCAGACTTACGTGATAGCGATTGATCTTGGCGAAATCCGCGATTTTCGCCGGCGCCTCTCCGTGATGCGACGCGGTGTGGAACGGAACTTTCACGCCGCTCTCTTCATATACGCGCTGGCAGACGTCGCGGCTCATCTTGAACGCCGAGCAACGCGTGGTATCGGTCATGAACGCGAGCGCCTGAAGATCGAACATGAGCTTGACGTGCTCGTCAAATGAATCCGGCACGCCGATCGGCGCGGCGGGCAACTGGCGCGCGACGCCGCTCGAATTGTGCTTTTCGGTCTTCTCGATGCGGCGTTCGATTTCGCGCACGTCTTCCAAAAATTCGTTCAGCCGGCTGCGATCGGCCGCGCCAAGATTGGCCTGGAGGACGCTCACGCGATGCGCGATGCGATCGAGAATGCTGCCCTTGGCCTGTTGGCGCAGCGCGCGCTCTTCCGGCGTTGCACCGTCGCCGAACAGCATCTCGAACGCCTGCCGCGGGTCGATGGTCATCGGCAGCGGCTGCGTGGGCGAGGCCCAACTGATGGTGTCCGAATACACGCAGGCGTAGCCGTAATCGCAGTGGCCGGTGGAATCGACGCTTTCGATACACAGCTGAATCGAAGGCAGCGGGGTATCCTGCCCGAACTGCTGCGCGTACATCTGGTCGATCGAGGTTCCGCACAGAATATCTGCGCCCATGGTCAGCTTGGGATGCGCCGCGGTCAAAAAAACCGAGCTCGAGCGGAAATGATCGCCGCCTTCTTCAGCGTCGATGTAGGCGCCCGCCGGGCGCAGATCGGTGTCGCTGATGATGGTGAGATATTCGCGGAATTTGGAGAGCGGTTCGAGCGTTTCGGTGAATTCGAAATCGGCGCCCTCCTTTTCGGGCGACCAGTAATGTTTGTTGGAACCGTCGACGGTGCTTCCCGCGGATCCGTGCACCATTTCGATGCAGCACAGGCGAGGGCGCGGAACGGCCGTGGTCTTGCGAACGGGAGTCTGTGCCGGCGCCATCGCGTCCAGGAAGGGAAGCGCCAGCGACACGCCCACGCCGCGCAAAACCGCTCGCCGCGAAAGATGTTTCTTCGTGATAAACGTCATTCGTTGCTTCCCAGTGCTCGAGCCATATCAATTTCCATTCCCCGAGGATTCGGCCGTTTCGGCTCGGCGCATCTCGAACGGCATGCTCTTCACGATCGCCAGGACGAACGCCGAAAAGCGGTTGCCGTCCTGCGCGGCTGTTCGCTCGATCGATCGCACCATCGGCATATCTTTATAATCCACCACGCGGCCGAGGCCGTAGGCCATCAGGCGCTCGGTGAAGGTTTCGACGAACGCGTCGGAATGATTCAGAATCGCTTTCCGCAAACTCACCGGGCCGTCGAGCGGAGTGCCGTCGTACATTTTGCTCCCCGCATCGATCGGCAGACCGGCGTCCTGAGTGCGCCACGCGCCGACGGCGTCAAAATTCTCAAGCGCGAGGCCGATCGGATCCATTAACTGATGGCAGGAGTGGCACGGCTCGTTTTTGCGATGCATTTCCATGGTCGCGCGCACGGATTGCGGCTTTCCGTTTTCTTCCGCTTCTTTAAATGGCGGAACTCCCGGCGGCGGAGGAGGCGGCGGCGTGTTGAGCAGTACGATCATCACCCATTTGCCGCGCTGCACCGGCGAAGTGCGATTCGAAACGGAGGTCAGCGTCAAGATGCTCGCCTGGCCGAGCAGGCCGAAGCGGTTTTCATCGGTGAGCGTCACGCGCCGGAAACGCGGGCCGAGGATATTCGGAATCCCGTAATGCTTCGCCAGCACTTCATCGACAAATGTGTAATTCGCAGTCAGCAGATCGAGTACGTTCCGGTCTTCATGCACGATATTGTCAAAAAGCAGTTCGGTCTCACGGCGCATCGAATCGGCCAGGTTGCGGTCGAAATTGGGGTACAGGAACGCGTCCGGCTGTGCGTCCTGGAGATTTTGCAGATTCAGCCACTGAGCCGCGAAAATTCTCGAAAGCGCCTCGGATTTCGGGTCCGCCAGCATGCGGCGAACCTGTTTTTCAAGCTGGACGCGCAATTTGCCCTGGCTGGCGACGGTGATCAGCTGGTCGTCGGGCGCGCTCGACCACAAAAAATACGACAGCCGTGAGGCGAGTTCCAGATCGCTGATGCGATACAGCGCGCCCGGCGCGACGCCCGCCGGTGTGCGCTCGAAGCGAAACAGATATTCGGGATCGGTGATGATGTTCTGAATTACCGTCCGGATGCCCTCGTCGAAATTCGAGCCGTTTCGAGCCCTTTGATACACGCCGAGGAGATCCTCCACATCGGCATCGGTCACCGGACGCCGGTAGGCCTGCCGCGCGAGCGCGGAAATGATTTTTTTCGCGCACGCAATTTCGTCTTTCGCCGCGGCGGGGCGGCAGGTGAAAATTTTCTCCCGGCTGGGCGTATCGGAGATCCCGGTGACGTTTTTCGGCCCGACGATGCGCATTTCCCGCAGGTGCGGCAGCGCGGTGATGCCGGGCATGTCCGAGTTGTTGAAATCGATCAGGCTCTGCTCGAAGGGCATGACCGAATCTTCCACCGGTCCTTCGAATCTGACGGGAAAAGACGCCGAAACATTTTTCGGCCCCGCCGTGATTTTGACCGGCGGCGTCACCAGATCGTCGGTGAACACCGAATTGGGATCGATATCGAGCAGCGCCACGCGCGCGCCGTTCACGGAAATCTCGATCTGCTGCCCCTTGCCCTGGCTCTTGCCCCATAGCGGACCGCAGATGTCGTAATACAGCGACAGGCGGAACACGTATTCGCCGTCGGCTGGAAAATCGTGCATCACGGAAAGCCCGCCGCGGGTGCCGAACGGAGTTCCTTCGACGTGCCGGAGCTGGTTTACCACGCGCGAGATGTGATAGGTCTTGGTCGACGCGCTCACGTGCGGATCGCCGACCGCTTCGCGGCTGATGCGATCGCCCGCGCGGATATAACCCTCCATGAGCGCCGGCGAAACACGCAGCACGTCGGCCATGTTATCGAAACCGTGCGAGGAATCGTCGGGCGGCAACAGCGACGCGACGTCTACATCGAGATCGAGCAGGTCATGAATCGAGTTGCGATATTCGTTGCGATTGAGACGATGCAGGCTGGGATTGCCGGGATTCGGCTCGGCCGAAGCGGCGCGATCGATGCGCGATTCGAGCGTCGAAATGAAGTTCTTGAGCGCTTCGGCATCGGGACGCGGAACGCCCGGCGGCGGCATCATTCCCGCGTGAAGCATGCGCAGAACATTCTCCGCGTCCGGCGCGTCCTGGTCCGGATGCGCGACATCGACGTGCTGCCACGAAAAACTGCCGGATTTGAGCTTGTTGTTATGGCAGCCGAGGCAATAGCGATTGACCAGCGCCTGCTCGGGCGCCGGTGGGGCCTGCGCCGCGGCCGATCCGCACAGCGCGGCCGCCAGCGCCCATTTCACCGCGCGATCGATCCGTGTGGCCATCCCTTTCCGCCGGTCGCTTGCATTATACGAACTGAATCTTACCCGCGTCAAGTAACTCTATGGATCTATTGAGTTATTGCATGCGTTCGTAGGTCGCGAAGGTGACGCTGGTGGTTTTGCCTTCAGCGTCCTGGTGCATATAAATGATGCCCAGCGTGTTCGAGTCCGGCGAGAGCACGTTAGTCAGAATCTGCGTGATTTTCCCGTCTTTTTTATAAACAATCTCGTTGATCGCCGGCGTGATGACGCGCACGGCTCCGTGATCCGAGCCGGGATTGCCGGTAATCGGCTCGTCTTTGCCGTCGAAGTTGGTGGTGTAATACCACTGCGACTTGGCGCCGTCTCTGTTCACCGCGTCGATGGTGATTTTCATGCCGCGCTTGCCGAACGGCTCATAGGTCATGATGTTGCTCGCAGGCGCTGGAGCCGTCGATTTCAGCTTCCATTTGCCGAACCGCGGGTTCGCCTTTTCCGCCGAAATCATGTTTCCTGCAAGCGCGATGACCACAAGCGCACCCGTCAGAATTTTGATCAATAGAGAACCTCCCGGATTTCAGGCGATTGTATCACGTTGTCCGGGCAGACAAAATTTTTTGCTCACGTCGCCAATTTCGCGAGTACAATATCGCCCATGCTGGTTGTGAGCGAGATTTGGCGCTACGTCGAGGATCAAAGTGCATGGCCAAGCGTAAGATTCTTCTTCTGTTCACATGCCTCGCGCCCGCGGTGTGGGCACAGGCTCCCTTTATTTACTATCGCGGAGTGGTAAATTCCGCGAGTTACATGGCTCCCGGGCTGCCGGGCGCGGCGATCGCGCAGGGCTCGACATTCTCGATTTTCGGTGAATATCTGGGACCAGCCACCAGCCCTACGCTGACGTCCTATCCTTTGCAGACCAATCTGGGCGGTGTAACTGTTACGATTTCCCAAGGCTCCACCAGCGTCAGCGCGATTCCGGTTTACGTCAGCCCAGGATTCATCAGCGCGATCTTGCCGTCGAACGCGCCGCTGGGCACTGCGTCGGTGATCGTCGAGTACAACAATTCCGGCAACAGCAATCCGGCCCCGGTGCAGATCGTGTCTTCGAATTTCGGAATTTTTGCGCAGAACAGCGGAGGCACCGGGCCGGGCGCGGTTCAAAATGTGCTCTCCGCGACCTCGCAGCCGACCACCACGTTCAACCAGCCGGCCAAGCCCGGGTCGACCATTACCGTCTGGGGCACCGGTTTGGGACCGATCTCCGCATCGGATGCCGGATCGCCTCCCATTGGCAACCTTCCGATTAAGACGGAGGTTTTCATCGGCGGAATTTCGGCAACCGTGTTGTACAACGGCAGAACGCCGTGTTGCGCGGGAATCGATCAGATTGAAGTGACCGTGCCGCAGAACGCGCCCACCGGCTGCTACGTTCCGCTCTACGTGCGGACCCTGGGGACCAACGTCAGCAACTTTGTCAGCATCGCGATCACGCAGGACGGAAGCCCATGTTCGGAGCCGGCGAACGCGCTGACCACGGCGCTGCTCCAGGGCGGAAAAACGGCGCGGCTGATCGCGGCGCGGATCGCGGTCCACCACGACGTCGGGACCGCGACCACCAACGACACTACTACCGACGCGCTGGGCTTCTACGCCGCGCAGGAAACATCCAGCTCGGCCAACTCCGATCCGTCGATCTCCCTGCCGCCGGCGGGGACCTGCGCCGCCTACACCTTCGAGGGCGACTTCACCCAAAACACCGGATTTCCTCCCGGATTTCCAGCTTCAACGCCGACGGGCAAGGCCTTAAACGCAGGGGCGGTGACGATTTCCGGGTCGACCGGGCAGGCCGCTGCCGGGACCAGCGGGCTGGCGGTGATCGGCGGAGCGATTCCCACGATTTCAGGCACAACCAGCACGCTGATTCTGAATCCGGGCGCGTTCAACGTCTCGGGCGCCGGCGGTAGTGACGTCGCTTCGTTCCAGGCGACGCTCAATATTCCACAGCCGTTGACGTGGAGCAATCGCGACACGCTCCAGACGGTCACTCGCAGCCAGGGATTCACCGTGAACTGGTCGGGCGCGGCCGCGGGCAACACGGTTTTCGTCGCGGGCGCGGGCGAGGATATGCCGGATAACGCAAGCTCGATGTTCATCTGCACGGCGCATCCGGGCGATACGAGTCTTACCGTTCCGGCCGACGTCCTGGCAAATATTCTGCCCGCGCGCACACTGCTGCTGCAATCGAGAGGCGCGCTCTACGTCGGGCAATGGCCCCTGGCGAGTCCGCCAACATTCAGCGCATCTGGGATTACAGGATTTATGCTGCCCGTGGAAGTGCAAGGAAGGACAGTGATGTTTCAATGAAAATGACCACACAAATCGCAATCCTGATCGCCGCGGTTTGCATCCCGGCGAAAGCTTTGACGCCGTTCATCACCTTCGCGTGTGACAAAAACAATCAGATCGTCGCCACCGAGACCACTTACAGTCCCCTGTTCGGCCCGTTGGGCGGCCCCAGCGTCATTCCCAATATGCAGACCGTCCAAACGACGATTTCGGGAAAGCCGTGCTGGTATCTCGAGAACGCCGGTTTCCAGCCTTTGAAGGATTACGCGCTCAGCAGCCCCGTTGTGCAGAAGGTTCTCAATACTTCCGGAAGCCAGGAGTCCCGGCGCGACGCGAATAGCGCGCAAACCTCGGCGGGAACCAGCGTGTCTCAACTTGCCACATTCGGTTGGACGGTCCCTCTGCCGTTGCCGCCGCCGGTGGTCGTTCCGGGCACAGCCACCAGCTACGCCTGTGACGGAAGCATGAAGTTGTACTCGGTGGAACACGACAGCGGAACGGTGTCGGTAATCACCTTGTGCCCGCCGGCAAACCCGGTTACGTTGAGCCCCTGCGAGGAGCCGCTAGAGCAGGCGTTGACTCCCGACGGCACCACTCTCATGGTGACCTGTTACGACAACAAAGTGGTATGGATCGACACGGCAAGCGACACGATCACTTATACCCTGAACGTCCAGGCCTACGCGGCAGGAATCGCGATCTCGCCCGATGGGACACGCGCCTACGTGACCAACTATTTCGATACATCCCCGCCCCCCGCGATCTACGTTATCGACGTCGTCAACAAAGCGCTGATCACTACGTACCCGCTGACAACTGCGTTTCCCGGTGTGATTTCGCTTACTCCGGATGGTAGCCAGGCGTGGGTGAACTACTATCAGGGCAATGTCGTCGACGTGGTCGATACCGCGACCGGAGCGAGGGTAGGGGAGGTCAACCTGCTGGCCGATACGGAGAACAGCATCCGGTTCAACTCCACGGGCACGAAGGCGTTCATCTCGGTAATCGGCGCGAGCCAACTGGCCGTGGTCGATACCAAGACGCTGCAAGTGCTCGCCAAGATCCCTGTCTGCGACTCCCCCG
>JASHWA010000321.1 GCA_030044325.1 Bryobacteraceae bacterium | reverse complement strand
AATCGTCGCACAAATTTTTCGCCGAGGAGATCGACGAGATGGGCCGCCGGAGCGGATTCATTCCTGAAGCGCAATGGATCGACGCAGAGTGGCCGTTCGCGGAGAGCCTGTGGCGGTGCGGGTGAGTTCGTGGTTACGGACCACTAACCAGTGCGTTATCCTTTGAGCCGTGCTCCGGTTCTCCGATGTCGCTTATCGTGTCGACGGCCGCGAAATCTTAAGCGGAGTTACCTTCGACGTCCCGGGCGGGAGCACGCTCGTGCTGCTGGGGCGCAGCGGCGCGGGAAAAACCACGGCGCTCAAAATGGTAAACGCGCTGATTCTGCCGACTTCCGGGGAGGTTTTGGTCGACGGGCGGGCGACCAGCGCATGGAACCGGATCGAGCTGCGCCGGCGCATCGGCTACGTGATCCAGGAAACCGGCCTGTTCCCGCATTTCACGGTCGCCCAAAACGTGGGCGTCGTTCCGAGCCTGTTGAAATGGCCCGCCGAGCGCGTCCAGGGGCGCGTAAATGAGCTGCTCAGGCGCGTGGGATTGCCGCCCCAGGAATTCGCGCGGCGTTATCCGCGCGAGCTTTCCGGAGGGCAGCGCCAGCGCGTGGGGATCGCGCGCGCGCTGGCGGCCGATCCGCCCGTTCTGCTGTTCGACGAACCGTTCGGGTCGCTCGATCCGGTGACTCGCGTGGAGGTCCGCCGCGAATTCGTCGCCCTCGCGCGCGATCTTCACAAGACCACCCTGTTTGTGACGCACGACGTTCGTGAAGCCATCGAACTGGGCGACCAGATCGGGTTGCTCGCCGGCGGACGATTGGTGGAACTGCTGCCGGCTGCGGATTTCCGGAACGCGAAGTCGGCGGAGGCAAAAGCCTTTCTTATTTAGCCGCGAAGGAACGCAAATTCTGCCGTCTTGAATTTGGTTTACTCGCGTCGATTCGCGGCCAATATTCTTCCTTCGCGATCGAGACGCAGGCGTTCGCCACGCCAAACGACGGAATTTCCGAACAGCGCCGCACTCCAGATGGCGGCGCCGAACACATCGCGCAACGGGATGGCCCAGAACATTCGCACCACGTCGCGGCTGCGCATGACAAACCACCCTGCAATGATCGCCATCGCCATGCGAACCGCGATCAGCGCCGCCGCGATGTTCCCGTGGCCCAGCACGGCAGCCATGCCGGCCCAAAACGTGGCGAATGTCACCGGAAGTCCCAAAAATCCGGCGAGTTTCGATACCCGAATCGTGCGCGCCCAGCGCACCTGGTGCCGCCAGACGTCCCGCCAACCTCCGCCCAGGTGCGTGTCGACGATCAAGTCCGAGAGCACGCACTTCAATCCCAGCGCGTGCAATCGATGCCCGAGCTGATAATCGTCCGCAAGATAATCCGCGATCGCCTCGAACCCACCGATCCTTTCGAGATCCGCGCGGCGAAACGCCATCGTCGAACCCATGGCGAATTCATCCACGCCGAGCATCCGCGCCACCAGAGTGGAGGGCGCGAAATCGGTCGAAACTCCGAGCGCTTCGAAACGCGATGCGAATGTGGATCCGTTGGCCCGATACAGACACGTCACCAGGCCCACACGCGCATCGGAAAGCGGCGCGGTGACGCGCTCGACATAATCGGCCGGAACGCGAATATCGGCGTCGTTGACGATCAAAATCGGACTGCGAGCCGCCGCGGCCAGATCCATCAGTACGCCCACTTTTCCGTTCGGCGTGATGGTGGGGCATTCGACGATGCGCACGCCCGGAAACTCGCGCAGAAGGGCAACAGCCGGATCGTTCATCGAACGGACGCCGCACAGCACTTCGGCTTTCAGACCCGCGTGGGATGTAATCGCATCGCGAAATCCGGCGTCGAGTCCGCGAACCGGCTTCAGAATCGAAACTTCATGGATCGCAGAGACGGTTTTTTGGCGCCTGAAAAGGAAGCAGGCAATGATTGCGAAAATCTGATAGGCGCACGCGACAATCGCGATCCAGATCACCGCGCGAGCAGCGCCACGCCGCAGGCCACCAGGCACGCTCCCGCCCAGCGCCAGGAATCGACCCGCTCCTTCAAGACAAAGCGGGCGAGAAACGTTTCAAACACCAGCGTCGCGGCCGACGCCGGCACGGCGAAGCTCAGATCCGACGATTCGAGCATCGTCATGAACGCGAAAAACGAAAATGCCATGAACACGATCGACGCGATCAGGAATTTCCTGCGCGCGAGCGTCGCGATCACCTTCCCGAGGCCGCGCGGATGAAATTCCTTGATCTCGCCGTGCCGCTTCATCTCGACGGTTTGCAGAAGATCCCCGACTACCGTGCTGCCGACCACGATGCCCAGCAGAATCCAAGCTCTCATGTGTGTGTGTAAAAAAGGGGACAGACCGCACTGTCCACTCCGAGGGTGCGCTGTATCGTCGACATTCTGCGTTTGGGGACAGAGTAGTCTGTCCCCTTTTTTACAGACGCTCTCATGCGCGCCCTTTCTCGCCGGCGTGGGTGCGCGGGCTGCCGCGGCCCACCAGAATGGTTCCCGCGACGATCAGCAGCGTGCCGGCCCAGCGGGCCGGATCGATATGCTCGTTAAGGAAAAATCGACCGACCAGCGCGTTGGCCACATAGCCGAGCGAAGTTACCGGCAGAACATAGCTCAGATCCGCCCAGCTTAGCAGAGCCATCCTCGAAAGCAGCCACAGGATCAACAGCAGGATTCCGATCGCGACCCAGGGGCTGAAGATGGCCGCGAGGTAATCGACGATCGCCGCGGTGCGCCGCCCGCGCATTCCCGATGCAAGCGCGAAATTCCCCAGCGCGTTGCTCACAATCACGATACCAGCGAAGATTTTCGTTTTTGTTCTAATGCGAGCGTCGGATTTCATCAACCCGCGGCGCGCTCGCTGATCTGTTCTTTGCCCAAGGCGCGGCTGGCCTTGTGTTCGGCGACGTATTTCTTGCGCTTGTTGCGGAGGGTGAGGTAGCACTTAGCTTCCTTGTACAAGCGCTTCCGCTCGTGTCCGTCCAAGATCGCCTTGCGCACGATTCTCCAGGCGGCTTTCGGTCGGAAATAATATTCGCCGTAGAAGCGCTCCACCCAATCCACCAGTTCCTCGCGCTCCAGAATCCCGGGATACACCACATTGGGAAGCTGGTGGCCTTCTTCGTCCGCCATATTGATCTGCACCAGGTTGTTCTTCTTGGCGTAGTCGTAAAACTCGGTGCCCGGAAACGCGTGGGCGATCGAGACCTGAATCGTCTCGACGTCCAGGCGCTTGGCGAAATCGATGGTATGGCGCAGCGTCTCGCGCGTTTCTCCCGGCAGCCCCACGATGAAATCGCCGTGGATCACCAGGCCCAGCTTGTGGCAGTTTTCGGTGAAGCGCCGCGCCATGTCGATGGTCGCGCCTTTCTTGATGTTGCGCAGGATCTGCTCGTCGCCGGATTCATAACCCACGATCAGCAGGCGGCAGCCGGCATCCTTCATGGCTTTGAGCGTTTCGTAATCGGTGGTGACGCGCGAAGTGCAGGACCAGGTGAAGTTCAGCTTCTTCAATTCCGCGCACAGCTCGATGGTCCGGGCTTTGCGGTAGTTGAACGTGTCGTCGTCGAAGAAAATCTCTTTCAACCCCTTGAAGTTTTCGAGCACGTAGCGGCACTCATTGGCGATGTCCTGCGAGGAGCGCAGCCGCCAGCGATGTCCGGAATGGGTCTGCGGCCACAGGCAGAAGGTGCACATCGCCGGGCATCCGCGCGTCGTGTAGAACGAAATATACGGATTGAGCAGGAACGGAACGTTGTAGCGCGTAAAATCCAGGTCGCGCCGGTAAACTTTCGAAACCCATGGCAGCTCGTCCAGGTTTTCGATGTACCCGCCTTCGGGATTGTGAACGTTCGATCCGTTCTTGCGATAGCTGACGCCGGGCAGATCTTCGAGGCTCGCGCCTTTGGCGTAGTTGGCGATCTGGTAATCGAATTCGCGCCGCACGATGAAATCGATCGCTTTGGACGCGTTCAGAACCTTGTCCGGTTCGATCGTCACTGGCGGTCCGACGAACGCCGTTTTCAGCTTCGGATTGGCGTCCTTCATCATCTCCGCGATTTTGACGTCCACATGGAATCCCGGAGACGAGGTGAACAAAACCAGCAGTTCGAAATTTTTCGCCTGTTCCACCGTCTGCTCGATCGAAACACCGTGCGGCGGGGCGTCCAGAACCTTGCTGTCTTCAAGCATCCCGGCCGGGTAGCACAGCCACACCGGATACCAGTACGATTCGATCTCGCGCGTCGAGGGCCAGCGCGATCCCGCGCCCCCATCGAAGCCTTCAAACGAGGGCGGGTTCAGGAACAGCGTTCTCATTGACGACACGCGGCAGGTCTCCTTGTCAGTTGCTAACGGTTAGACGGATTCGGATCATCCTCTTCAGCGATTTCCTGCCGGCTGAAGTTGGTGTAGTCGACGGTTAGCTCGGCGCGGCCGAAAACGCGCACATCCGCCTTACTTTCAATATGCTTGGGAATTGCAATCCCGTTCTGAATGTCGTATTCCCGCACAAATTCGATCTTTTTGAGGAACATCGACGGACTCTTCACCAGCCGCCCGGACTCGCGCACCGGCATCGCCGTTTCCGCGTCAAGCCACAGTTCACCGCGAAATAATCCGACGGCTTTGCGCCGCGGCGAAAGCTCGAAAATGTGAACATCGCGCCCCTCGCGCACCACCTGGCCCTTGTACTTGAACTTGTAATTGGCCGGAGTGATCGAAATATCGTTCCCGTCTTTCCCGGTTCCACTGTCCTCGGCGAGATACCGCGCGATGACCTCTTTCTTGATCAGGCTATCGCCGGAAAACCCGAGCGCTTTGTATGTGATGCGGCCGAGCTTGGAGATCCGGCGCAGGGCTTTCAGCTTGCCGTTTTTTTCCAGCCGCGGCAGCCGTGCTTCCAGATTGACTTCCATTTGGACACCACGCAAAGCTTCCTTCTGGGCTTCGGTCGCTTGCATGTAGCGTTGAATAATTTCCGCGCCTCGGGAGTCCGACCCAGCCGAGAAGGAATTTCCTACAACACAGACAAATAGTAGTGCTAAATGACGCACAGAGTGTACCCGCAATCTTCTAGTGTAACAGATGCGCCCCGCTCAGTCCGGGGTACAACTTTATCCTTGATTCTAAAGAACGCGACCGTTACATTTTGCCCGGCTCCCGCGGCGTTTGGTGACCGCTACGCGCTCTGACGGTTGCATCCCCGCCCTCGCATATCCGTCCATAAAAATAGAGGAGAGACACAATGGACTTCAAACGTAATCTTCTGAGATTCACGCTCGCGGCGGCCGTCGCGGCAATCCCCGCGTTCGCGGCTCCCGGCCCCATGCAAACCCGTAACTTGCTCCAGAAGATTAACCTCCAGGCGCAGAGCACGCAGCTCGATGCCTCGCGCATGTACTCTTATTCCTGGGACCAGCTCGATTGGATGGCGCAAGGCCTTCAGTTGACCACCCTCAAAGGCGACATCAACACGCTGGGCCGCGAGGTGCAGTGGCTCCAGACTGAGGGCGCGCTGACGCCGGATCAGCAGATCATGGTCGGCAGAATCGCGCGGCGGATCAACCTGATGGCAAACCAGGCCCAAGACGCCATCCTGTACGGAAGCACGCACCGCGATGTGTTATGGAACGCCGGTTATGAAAACGACGTAAGGCTGCTCTACTCGAACGCAACGCGGCTCACGCACGAGGCGCATCGGGCTCTGAGGCCGGAAGCTTAAGCCTTCACCGCCGCTCACGGGACACAAACACGCGCGATCGTCAGGATCGCGCGTACCCTCGATTTTTTGCGCGACCATAAGGAATGGTGC
>JASHWA010000320.1 GCA_030044325.1 Bryobacteraceae bacterium | reverse complement strand
GTCCGGATTCTAAGCGCCACAGTACTCACCGGGTTGGGGGTTCTGGCGCAATCGGGCCAAAACCCGATGCCGGATGCGGGCTGGCGGAGGGTTGGAAACTCGGCGATCGACCTGTCGCTGGCGGGGCTGGCGACGGGGCCGGTGGATCGGGTGTGGTATTCGGCCTCCGGGTCGCTTTTGGTTCACACGGATTCGGGACGGGTGCTGGAGACCACGGATTTTGAGACGTGGCACGCTGCCAATGCGGCGATGCCGGCGGATCTCCCGCAGCGCATCGTTCCCGCGACTCTGCCGGCGGCGGGCGCGCTGGTGCGCAGCGGAACCAAAGCAGTTTACGCTGTCGCGAAATTCGCGTATCGATCCGACAGCGAGGGCGCGGGGTGGGACGATCTGACGGCGTACCGGGGAACGTCGATTGTCGGCGATCTGACGGATCTTGCGGTTTCACCTTCGAATGACGATGAGATCGCGGTAGCGGGATCGGCGGGCGTTTTCCGCTCGATGGACGGCGGAAAAACGTGGAGCGGATTGAATCAGGCGCTGCCGAATCTGCCGGCGGCGCGGCTGTTGAATCTTCCCTCGGGCGATGAGGGCGTGCGCATCGGGCTGTCCGACGGAAGCGCGGTCGAATGGGAGCCGGGACAGAAGATCGCATGGACGCCGGCGCCGAATGCGGACCTGGTTCGCGAGACGCAGATCAAAGAACGATTGAGTTCGGGGCGCGGCGCGGCGGTGACGGCGCTTGCGGCGGCGGGCGATTACATTTATACGGGGATGGCGAATGGGACGCTTCAGGTTTCCGCAGACGGCGGCGCGACGTGGCTGCCGGCTTTTCCGGTGGCGGGCGGCGGAGCGGTGGAGCGCTTCTGGATCGATCCGAACGATGCGCGCATTGCGCTGGCGGTATTCGGGGCACGAACGAGCGAGAGCTCGAGCTTGCCGGTGCACATCGAACGCACCGAAAACGGAGGCCTGTTCTGGGACGATCTGACCTCGAACCTTCCGGACGTGGCGGCGCACGGAGTGACGGCGGACGCGCCGTCGGGTGCGATTTACGTCGCGACGTCGAAAGGCGTGTTCATGACGTACACGGACCTGGCGGCGCTGGGCGCTGCTCCGAAGTGGACGGCGGTTGGGGGCCTGGCGCAAGCGGCCGTGACCGACGTGAAGCTGGACGATCAGGGGCATCAGCTGTGGGCGGCGACGGAGGGTTACGGAGTGTATTCGATGCTGGCGCCGCACCGGCTGCTGGACCCACGGGTGGTTTCGACGGCGGACGAGATCGCGCAGGCGACGGCTCCGGGCGCGCTGGTGAGCGTGCTGGGGGCGCGCGTCGAGACGGCGCAGGCGGGCAATCTTGCGGTTCCCGTGCTGGCGGCGAGCGATACGGAATCGCAGCTTCAGATTCCGTTCGAGGCGCAGGGGAATTCGGTTGCGCTCGCGGTAACGGATGGCGCGAGCTCGCGAACGCTGCCGGCGGTTCCACTGGCTACGGCCGCGCCGGCGATTTTCGTCGATCGGGACGGCTCGCCGGTGCTGCTCGATGGGGATAGCGGAGTGATGCTGGATGCGATGAACCCGGCGCATTCGCGCTCGCGCATCCAGATTCTCGCCACGGGGCTGGGCAAAGTGAATCCGGACTGGCCGACGGGAGTTCCGGCGCCGCAGGAGAATCCTCCCCAGGTGGTCGCGCCGGTGGCGGCGTACATCGACCGCCAGCCGGTGGAAGTGACGCGAGCGGTGCTGGCGCCCTACATCGGGTTCTACCTGGTGGAGATCGAAGTTCCGAAGATCGTCAATGCGGGTCCGGCCGAGTTGTACGTGAGCGTGGACGGGCAGGCGAGCAATCGCGTGCGGGTGTACATACAGCCGTAGAAACTCGCACAAGAACGGGCTGGGTGCCGACGGGCGGAAGAAGGGGACAGTCCGCCGCCGCTCGATGACGCTCGAGCCGCTGCCTTGAGCCAGGGGACAGTCCCCTTCTTACGCAGATTCAGCAGCGCACAAGAGAGGCAGTTCAATCCACGGCGCGATCGGGTGGGGCGGAAGAAGGGGACAGACCGCCGCCGCTCGATGACGCTCGAGCCGCTGCCTGGGCAAGGGGACAGTCCCTTCCGCAGATCCGGCAGCGCACAAGAGAACGGACGGAGTAGTCCGTCACCTTTTGGGCGGACTACGGGACAATCCTTGCCAGCCTGACCGGAGACAAACCGGTTCCTTTTCGCACCAAGTTCAAAACGGCATCTTTCCGAATCGGGACGGCGATTTGGGGTCTTGGACACCTTGCTTAAGGTGACGTGTGCCTGAAAGGAACGGACAACATGGCAAAAGGCAGACTTGTTTTTCCCATATTGGGATTGTTGTGTGCGGGGTGGCCGGCGCAGGCGAGCTTGAGTTACCAGACGAGCGAATCGAGCTTCTCGAATCGGGCGACGGTGACGGACGGCCTGACGCTATCATCGCTGATCACGTTTACCTCGGCGGACCTGATGACCGTCGGAGGAGTGACGGACGATGAATACGTGGACATCACGGACGGCATAGAATTCTTTGCATACAACTCGAACGGCACGACGCCTGAAAGTTTCACAGTTTCTAACGGCACGCTGTACGCGGGCGACGGCGACTCGATCGAGATTGTGTTTACGTCGGCGTCGATCGACGGGTTCGGGTTCAGTTTCACGACAACCGCGAGCAGCGATAATCTGTGCGAGGGCCTGAACGTCGGCGGGGGCGGAAACTGCTCGAATAACGTGTTCATCAGCAACGGAGGCACGGGCTTCATGGGCGCGTTGAACGATAGCGCGCTGCCCGCAACGAGCCTGCCGACGCTATGGCTTTATCCATTGACCAGTTCGCCGGATACGGACCTTGAGGGCTACTACCTGGCGGGACCTGCGGATGAGGCGCCGGAAGGGGGGACGCTGATCACGCTCGGGTGCGGGCTGGTGGTGGTGGGAACCATGCGGATGCGGAAGGGCCGAGGGGGGCGGTGAAGGCGCGATGATTTACGGCCGCCGACAGCGCGCCGGCGAGTTTGCGGATCGACGCGGCGGGCTGCGGCGGCGCGGCGATTTACCTCCGCCACTACTGGCGGGGCTCGCGGGGCAACAGTTATGGAGTCTTCTGGCTGAGGCGATCGAGGGCGTCCTTGGTTTTGGCATAATCGGCCCAGCCCGAGATCAGCGACGCGAATTCGCCGGCGAGAGCGGAATTGAGCCGGAAGTATTCGGCATTGGGCGATGTGCCCGGCGCGGCGGCGGCGTGGAGCGCGGCTTCAGCCGACGCTCGAAATTCCCGGATGACGGGAACGATTTGCGCGATGGCAGTGCGCTGGGCGGGCGATCCCTGCTTTGCGAGCGCTTCGAGCTTATCGGCCTGGGCGCCGAGCGCAGCGATATCGTGCTGATACAGATTCAAAATGGTGCCCTGCGGCCGGCCGGCGAGCAGATCGAGCGTGGCGATATCGCTGTTCAATGCCGACGCCGCGTTTTTCGCGTTGGCGAGGGCGCTGGCGATTTCCTGATCGCCCGATTCATCGGCGCCGCCGGGCAGAACAGGAGACGAGGCCAGC
>JASHWA010000319.1 GCA_030044325.1 Bryobacteraceae bacterium | reverse complement strand
GATCAGAACGCGCCGGCGACGGCCGGAAACAATCTGGTGATTTATTGTATCGGGCTGGGCGCGGTGAATCCGGCGGTGACGGGAGGGTCGATCGCGCCCTCGATGCCTTTGTCGCAGGCGACGCTACCGGTGACGGTGACGTTCGGAGGGGTGACGACGGCGGCGGCATTCGCGGGATTGACGCCGGGCGAAGCGGGGCTATATCAGATCAACGTGACGATCCCGCCGGGAGTCCCGACGGGAAGCCAGGTCACTGTAACGATCTCGGCGGGCGCGGCGAGCAGTTCGAGCTCGATTTACATGGCGATCCATTGAGACAGTTTGCGGCGGGCGGGACGCAGTTATTGCCTGATGTCGCGCATTGTCGGAATTTTAGGAACGTTCTCGTACCGGATCAGTTGCGAAACAGAACTGCTCGGAGGGCGAGTATTTTCGTGTTCAGCCGCGTTGTTGCCGGTTCCGGACTCATTCGAGCGGTGAACGATCCAACGACCATCTAGGGAAATCTTGGCCCAAACTCATCGGCGTTGGTTCGCGAATAAAGTTCCGGTTTCCCGGCTTTCAGATGGTCCGGGTTGCTTAGATCTAACGGCAGCGTGTAAAGCTGATAACTTCCTTTTTCAAATCCCGACAAAATCTACAAACCACCACACAAGCCGGGACCGGATCGGAACCACGCAAGAAACGATGCGCGTAAAGACAATCGCGGCCGGAAAGATGCCGGCAAACCGCCGCGACGATCGCCGCGGCAAGCGCTAAACCCACAACTCAATCGGAAGACAGGCGAGGCCGTTCTCCCGGTCTCGCCTGATCGTATTTCGACGATTACTTCTTGAGCCCCGCCGTCCAGTTCGGGATCACCGTGAACCGCTGCGAAGGCTCGGGATCCATGTCGCGAAAGGTCATCACGAATTTTTGACCGTCGGGCGTATTGTCCCATCCGACGCGGGCGCCTGGCGGGATGTCGAAAAGAGGCTGAGGAGTGCCCGGCTCGAACTTTCCTCCCTGAGTTCTCACCTCCACTCGCATTGCCTTCATGACCTTTCCGTTCTGCCAGTAAAGCAACTCGCGGCCGCCGGAAGCCCAACCGGCTGCACCGCCGCCGCCGGAAGTAATCTGCCATTTCTCGCGTTTCGGCGGGAACTCCTGAACGTAAATCTCCGACACACCGGTTTCCACACTGGCGTACTGAATCCATTTTCCATCCGGAGATACTTGGCCATTGTTCTTGTTGAAGGCGTTGGTCACAACCGGAAACGGCTTGGCGCCGGCGGCAAGCGGAGCGGCCCAAATGTCGGTCGGCTTCCCGGCGTGGCTGTAGTTAAAAATCAGATACTGGCCGTCCGCGGTCCACTGGGTCAACGCGGCATTCCCTTCGAGTTGGGCTACGGTTTCCTCCTTGCCGACACCGGTCGAGGGTATCCGGTGAAGCTCGCTCCCGCGCCCCGCGCTTACCCGCAAGGCGATCTCCCGGCCATCCGGCGACCATTTGGGCCCGTAATGGTTCGCGCCACCGAAAGTGAGACGCGAACTGGTTCCGCGGACCATATCGATTACCCAGATATCGCGAAACGCGCCGGTCGCACCCGTTATCAGATCGACCGCCACGGCATGGCCGTCCGGTGAAATCGCGACATCGCCGTACGAGCCGGGGGGCCCGATGTCGCCGAGAGTCCGGCCTTCCCGGTCGAACAATCGAAGCCGTTGCGATGCCGGCGAGCCGCTCCTATAGGCCAAAGCACCGGCGACGGCTGAGAATGGTGCTGCCACCGTGCTGTTGGCCGGCGTGACCTCCGAAGCCACCTGGAACGCCTCGCCGGTGAGCCGCAGTCGAGCCTTGTCGAAAGGCTGCGCCATCAAAGCGCCGGCCCGGCCGAAAACGATGTAACCCGGCTCGGTGTATTGCGCGTTGATCGAGTCCGGAAAAAGCCGCGTCCGCGAGCCGGAGGCGAGCGATCCGACGAAAACGCCGCTATTCGCCGCGTCCGCCGCAAATACGGTAAACAGAAAGTGTTTGCCGTCGGGCAGGAAGGAGGGCCAGCGGTGACTTGTTTCCCCTTTCGCCTGGTCGAGCTGCGTCACGGGGACCGGCGCACCGCCGCCGGCGCTGATCCGCACGAGCGCTGACGACTGGCTCGGTGCGAACAGGATCTCGCCATCGCGGTTCCAGTCGCCGCCCGGAGCGCCTGTGACGCCCGAAAGCTCGACCGGTCCGCTGTCGGCGAGGTTCATTTTCTTGAGCTTCTGCTGCGCGAAGAAGCCGATCGAATGTCCGTCCGGCGACCAGAACGGATACCCCGCTCCTACCGTGCCAGGGAGCTCCTTTGAGGAAAACGAATCGAGCGAGCGCACGAAGAGGTGTTTCGGAGGGCCGGTGCTGCTGAAGACCACCATCGATCCGTCGGGCGAGAGCACGGGCATGTCATTGCCTAAGAATCGATCGTTCCCCGGCGGCGCAATCTGGAGGCGGACCGGGCGCTGCTCGGGCGGCTTCTCGCGCAGGTGGACCAGCAGTGTCGCGCCGGCGATCAAAGCGAACACCGCCGCGGCGACCCAACCGATGCGCGCGGTCGCCATTTTCCGGATGACGCGAGGGCTCGATACGGGCTGTTCCGATGAGCCGCTCGCGCGAGACGATTCGGCGCTCCACTCGAGCGCGGCCTTCAGATCCCGCGCCGACTGCCAGCGGTCCTCGGGATCGGCAGCCAGACACCGCGTGAGGATGCGCTCAAGCTCCGGGTCCGCGACGCGCGCCGGATCCGCGTCCTGACGGCGTTTTCCGGTCAGCATCTCGAATAGCACCAGCCCAAACGAATAGAGATCGCTGCGCGCGTCGGCCGGCTTGCCCTCCCTCTGCTCCGGCGACATGTATTTGGGTGTGCCGAGAACCACGCCGGGCAACGTGGCGTCTGAAGGCGCCTGCTCTATCCTCGCCAGCCCAAAATCCAGGACCTTCGCGCCGGATTTCGTGACCATGATGTTGGCCGGTTTCAGGTCCCGATGCACGATTCCCTTGCGATGCGCCGCATCGAGCGCGCTCGCGATTTTAATCGCCAGCGGCAGCGCCTGATCGAGTTGCAACGCTCCCTTGGCGATTCGGGCCGCCAGCGTCTCGCCTTCCACCAACTCCATTACGATCACCGGCTGTCCGACGAGCTCCTCCACGCCGTAGATCGTGCAGATGTTCGGATGATTCAACGCCGAGGCCGCTCGCGCTTCGCGCTCGAATCGCTCGATCATTTGGACCGATGCCTCCGACGCCGGGATCGGCAAAAACTTCATCGCGACCTCTCGGCCCAGTTTCAGATCCTCGGCGCGATAGACCACCCCCATGCCGCCGCTGCCCAGTTTCCCGATCAAGCGGAAATGCGCGAACGTCTGCCCGCTGAGATCGCTCGGATCTATCTCAGGGACCGGATCTGCTACCGGCGGCGCTTGCGCCTTGGCTGGTGGGAGCGGTGCGGCGAGCTCGACGGTTCCAATGAACCGGTAACCTCGCCGCGCCAGTGTCTCCACATAGCGCGGATTCTCCGCCGCGTCGCCCAGCGAGTTGCGCAGCCGCTGGATCGCAGCATTGATGCCAGCATCGAACTCGACGATCGTATCGTTGGGCCACAGCGCCTGGCGGATCTCCTCGCGGAGCACCACCTCGCCGGGACGATCCAGCAGCATGACCAGTATCCGGAAGGGCTGTTCGTGCAGCCTGACCTTGACTCCGTGCTTGCGCAGTTCGGCCGCGCGAACGTCCAGTTCGAAGGAATCGAACCGAATGATCCGAGGCTGCGGGATGGTCCCGCTGTCGGCCATCTGGCACTCCTTTAAGACACGCTAGCGCTCCCGAAAGTTTAGCACAACCTCCGCGTTATCAGTTCCATAGCCCGTTTGATGGATTTAATGCCCGTTTCGTCCCGGTTCCATCGAAGTATCCGCTGCCAAGCTCCACACTCGCTCTCGCCACGCACAGGCGCGGCGGGAGGGAAACATGAAAACGAATCGGATTTTGGTGGCGCTGCTGGCCCTAGTGCTGGTCCCGGGCGCCCAAGCCGGAGCCGGCTTGAAGATCACCATCCGCCTGATGAATTCCGCGAAGGTCGCGAACGGGACGCTCGCCGAGGGCGAGAAGCAGGCTGGCAGAGCGCTGGCACAGGCTGGGATTGAGGTTGTGTGGCTGGATTGTTCGGCTGGCGTCGTGGGTCCTTGCGCGCCGGATCTTGGGGCCGGCGAGTTCTGGTTCCACGTTGCGAACTGGAAGCCTTCGGCCTCGACCGTAGATGGGCTCGGCTTCACACTCCTCGATCGGGAAACCGGCGCGAGTCTGGCTGGTGTCTACTACCCGATGGTCAAGGACGCGGCGCGAAACTACATGATCGAAGAGGCCCCGATCCTAGGAGCCGCGATAGCTCACGAAATAGGGCACCTGCTGGGAGAAGGGCATTCGCCCACGGGAGTGATGTGCGCGCGGTTCAATCGCCAGCGCTTTATGGAGATGAGCCAGGGTGGAGTTCTGTTCGCGCCCAATCAGGCCGCTCGCATTCGGGCTGAAGTTACCCGCCGAAGCGCCAAGTGAATCAGGTCCTCAACAGGCGATCGAGTGACGACGGTGCGATGTCGGCAACGGAAGGCTGTTAGCGCCGGTTCAAAACACCGGCGATTCCGCCGGTTTTGGCGCTGTTTTCGGGCGCCAGCTTCGACGACAGGGCACACGAATGCGTCAACGCGAAAGTCTGAAGTTCGCGCCCACCGCGCCGTCAGCAGGAATTCGGGCTGTAGAACACCGACGCCGCTGCGTGTCCCGGCGGATCGATTCAAACACGGGGTAGAGTCCACCGGCCCGATCGACGATGCCGCCGTACAAGGCCACATCGGACCCAACGAGCTGGGCTCTGAGGAACGATCAAATCCGGTAGACAACCTGCGTGTCGCGATCCGCATGAGAAACACAGCGCCGCATCGGCGTCCTGTCCGCGGGAGCTCGACCAATTGGCGCAAGCTCGATCCCACCGCCTGCGCCCGGATTCAGCCAAGGGGAATTTTAGAATCTTTTATAGAGTACGTACCGCGTCCTCGCCGATGGCCTTTCCCAACAACAAAACCGGCGAAACTGCGGTTGTTTTATTCCGGCGATGACACCTGCCCTCCGCCCGCTGAAATTTCGACTCCGTCGATCAGCCAGGAATGCACCGGATCGGGCCTTGCGAGCCATGATCGAAGCATGTAGCTGGTGCTCGGAAGGTTCGCCTCCACTACCTGGATGACGAACGGCGAAGAGATCAGGAAAGTGCCATCACCCGAGGTCACCGGGGTCGCGTCGGCGGAAAAAGATCCGCCGATGGTGGGGACGGTGACACTGGCGGAAGTCATTCCGGTCGCCTGCACCGTAGGTCCGAACGGCGCGCTGAAAACGACGCTGATAGAACCTTCAATCTGGGCGTTTACACGGAGACGCCCAGATGCGACGTGCTGCGCGAAGACGGGTGCGCAGGGTGCAAGGAATAGGCAAAGCGTCGCAAGCGTTCGCATCAAGAAGCAGTGTGCCGGAGCCGCCTAGAATCTCCAGTGAGAAGAACGCGGAATTGGGGTAGTACAAATTGGAAAAAATTCTAGTACCCTTCACGGCATCCCTGCAGAAAGTCGCCGCCATCTCGTAACCAGAGCTTTTTCGGAGACGGGCGCGAGTTTTGTCGTTCCTTGTCTGAAAGCGTTGCGAACGTAACGAAAGGCGACCACCAGTGGCACGATGCAAGGCGCCGCCGTCGAGCCTCCGCGCGGGCCGCTTACGCCAGAGGAGCACAAGAGAGCGTCACCGTCGCGATCGGAACGCCGGAGTCACATCGAGATTCCAGCGGCTTCATCTTTGCCCCGAGCGTGCGCCGAGACCGTCTCTCAAAAATATCGAATGGGGAGTTTCAGCCGCCCCTGGTCTTCGGGCGCGATCCAGTACCAGCCGCCGATCGGAATTCCCTCGATGTTCACGACACACCAGCTCCGCAGCTTCGGACCAGACACATATTCGTTTAGAGTGTCGCGATCGGGGCTGTACACGGCCAGGTGTCTCGGGCCGCTCCGCTCAATGCGTCCGTTCCGCAACTTGCCCATGCACCCGTTCGACAGAATGAACACCAGAATCGCGTCGTGAGATAGCTCCATCGCGCCTACCTTTTGCTGGCGATCCCCGAGGCGGTGCCGTGGCGGCGGACACCGATGCTTTTCAATATGATCAACGAGCTCCTTATGGGCGGTCTGGCATGGCGCACTCGCCCGCTAGTAACCATCTTACGCGCCTGCTTGGGATCGACTGCGCCAACGCTTTTCGCGTCTCGTTACAGCGTGGCCAAAGGTCTCCAACGCGGCAGCGACTCCCGGACCGAGGTGGGGTCGACCATCTGGATTCGCCCCGCGCAGCACGCGTTATTAAGGCCTTCTATCCAAAATCTTTATCTTGACCAAGCGAGAGAAATGAAAGGAGTTTTTCGGATTTCCAGAAATAACTGGCATCAAGCCGTCCGGACGGGGAAATTTACACCATAAACCGGGTACTTTGATGCACCATAATAGAAGAAATGCCCGCTCGCAAGCGCAACCGATCGAGGATAAGATCCGAAATATATGCAGCGTCGCCGCGAACATCGTTATGAAGTGCGGGAATCCGTTGTCCTCACCGCGCAGGACTCCGCAGGAAAAAGACATTTTGCGGCGACGATCATCGACATCTCGAAAACCGGTTACCGCGTTCTCTTGGGCGCCGAACTTAGCGTCGGCACAGAGGTCTCGATCACGTTGCATTCCGTCGCGATTGTGGGAAGTGTCCGCCATTGCGAGCGCACCAAGCAGGACGCATTCACGGCGGGCGTGCAGATCACCCAGATAACCGGCGGCGTCGCTGAACGTCGCACCCAGCTCGCGGTGGAGCTCGCTGTTTTCGAGAATTACTAGAATATTTTTACTGACATGTTAGGAATATCTGCAAATATCGGTACCTAATGATCTGCATTACCATTGAGTTCCGAAGCCCGTTTCGGATAATCTCGAAACGGTGGGGCTGATGATCGAGAACTCCGCGGCACGTGTCCAAGGGAATCTTTCGGGGGATTTGCGCGATCTGCACCTCACGCCCGATGCGCCCGCATTGATTCAACGGTTGAGTCCACTGAGCCCTGAGCGGATACCCGGGTTCATCGTCGATGTAACGTCGCGCCGGCTCAGGCTCCGCTGCTCTGTCTTTGTGCAGCGCGGGACGATTGTGCAAGTGCGGATTGGAACGCTTTACATCCTCGGAGAAGTCCGTTATTGTGCCGCACTGGCCGATGCGAGCCAGGGTTTCTGGCTTGCGATACGGATCGAAGATTGCTGTGGGACGGACTTGGCGGTCGCGTAGAAGGAGTCGCCCTCGGGGAGTTCTGCCGGTGCGGATTGCTTCACTTTTTCGGGCCAGAACTTAAGCGGCCAGAGGAACATGGCTCCCTTGCGATCAACAAAGAGACAATCTTCAAAGCTCTGCACCGCCGACCAGCATTGCCCAAGAAACGCAGGCTCAGCGGCGTCGGCAAGAAAGCGATTGCAAGAGCCGCCAGGCGTCGGTGGGCGGCGATCAAGGCAGCTCCGAAAACGGCCCCTCGGCCTACCAGCGTCGGCGCGAATGCTCCCGCCCCAACACCCGCCGCCAAGAAGCGCCAGATCAGTGCGGCCGGCCGGAAGGCGACGGGAGACGCGGCACGGCGGCGGTGGGCGGCGGCGAGGGCGACGAAGTCTGCAGCGGGCTCTGAAGAAAGCCGCGAGGGGCGAAAGCAGTGTAGCGCGCGGCCACGTGCGCGCAGAAACGATTCTCTGAGGGGCGTAAGGACCTATAATTCGTGTCGAGTAGGCTGGCAGAGCCAGCGACCCTGCCTGGCAAGCAGGTGCGCAAAAAGCGCTGGGCATCTATTCGGTCATGCGTAATCTGCACGGCGTCGGATCAATTGCAGTAAGCATCGGCCTTGTCATATTTCCCATCGAAACGATCGCCTGTCCCTGGGCCAGGCTTGGCAATCGATCCCACAAGCCCTCGTCGATTCCACCGATGGTTCGACGGAGACGCGAAATCACGTTAACATCGGTGATCTTATGAAGGACAAAATTATTGATCAGGGCGAGGACTTCATCGGGTAGATGCTGCGGAAGCTGGGTAACAAAAACAAGACCCAGCCATCGTTTGCGACCCCGTCGAGCTATTCGCGCTACCTGCTGGAACAGATTCTCCATTTTCGCGATGCGATCCCTGGACAGGAATTCGTGAGCTTCTTCGATGACTACCATGACCGGGGTAGGCGCACGGCCTTCCTTCTCGGCGGATTCGTACGCTGAGTCCTGCGCCACTTGTAAACCACGAAGAATATTGGCGATCACGAGATTGTTCACGAGCGTCGAGTCGGTGTCGCTCAAGTCGATAACA
>JASHWA010000318.1 GCA_030044325.1 Bryobacteraceae bacterium | reverse complement strand
CGAATTCCGGCGCGAGCATCTGCGCCTGGCCACGCGCGTTCATTATGTGATCACCAACGGCGGGGATCAGCCCAACGTGGTGCCGCCGAATTCGTCCATCTGGTTCTATTTTCGCGAAGTCGATTATCCGCACATCGTGAACTTGTGGAAGATCGGCGACAACATGGCCAAAGGCGCGACGCTGATGACCGATACCGAGTACAGCGAGCGCCTGCTCGGCAGCGCGTGGCCGGGATATTTCAACAAGCCGATCGCCGAGGACATGTATCAGAACATTACAAAAGTCGGGCTGCCGGTGTGGGATGAAAACGATCAGAAGCTCGCCAGGGGGATGCAGGCGGAGTTGAAGCAGCCGGTTCGCGGACTGGCGACGAGAATTCCGGAACTGCGCGCTCCCCGGCAGCAAGCGCAGAACGCCAACACCGGCGACGAGGGCCAGCAGAATCAGCCCATGGGCGGCGCGTCGGACGATATCGGCGACGTTTCCTGGAACGTGCCTACCGTAACGCTGCGCTATCCATCGAATATTCCCGGAGGACCCGGCCACAACTGGGCCAATGGAATTTCGATGGCGACGCCCATCGCGCATAAAGGCGTGATCGCCGGCGCGAAGGTTCAGGCGATGACCATGATCGACATCCTGACCCATCCCGAGCTGGTGAAGGCAGCTTGGGACTATTTCAACAACGTCCAGACCAAAGAGATCAAGTACACCAGCTTTATTCGCCCTGGCGATAAGCCGGCGATCTGGCTGAATCAGAGGACCATGGAAATTTATCGCGACAAAATGAAGCCGTTCTATTACAATCCCGATAAATACAGCACGTATCTGGAGCAACTGGGAATCAAGTATCCGACCGTCAGGGAGAGCTCGAATTAGAGTTTCTTTACGACCGTCAGAACGCGCAGCCTCCCGGAAATACTGAGGACACTCGAAGTTTCGGCTGCCCTAGCCTAAACTCCGGAGGCAAACGGCCGATAATTGCCTAAGAAAGGCACTGGCGTTGGAACCCGGCCCGTATCAGCCCGCGCTCGCTGAGGACCGCGTTGTCGCGATTCTCCAGGCCGCCTTCGACGCCGCTTTCGAGCTCGATTCGAGCGCCCGCATCACCGCCTGGGACGCGCGCGCGGAAAAGCTGCTCGGATGGTCAGCGGCGGAGGTGATCGGGCAACCCGCGGGCAGCATCGTTCCGCCCCGGCACCACGATGAATTCCTGCCGAAGATCGAAGCCGCGATCGCGTCGCAGGCGCACCGGCCGATCGCGATGAGACTCCTGCACCGCAACGGACGGCGCCTTTCGAGCGGGTTGTTCTTTTACCCGCTGCCCGCGCAGTCGCGCACCACCGTATGGATCCGCGATTTCACCGCGCAGGAACAGCTTCAAAACCTGCTCGCGGAGCGCAACGACCAGCGCGCGATTCTCAACTCCATCGAAGACGGCTACACCGAGCTCGACCTCAAGGGCAACCATCAATGGGTCAACGATGCGTATTGCCGCATTTTCAACCGCAGGCGCGAAGAAGTGCTCGACCCGGGCTATCGCAACATCACGCACAATCCCGTTTCGGTCGACATCCGCGCGCTGTTCCGCAAGGTGTATGAAACCGGCGAGCCGGTGTGCGGCTTCGAATACGAGGCCGTCCCGGGGCGGTTCTGCGAAATCACCGTATCGCTCAAGCGCGGCGCCGACGGCCGGCCGACCGGCTTCGTCACCTTAACGCGGGATACCACGGCGCGGAAAAAACACGAGCTGGAGCTGGCCAGCGCTAAGGAGGCGGCCGACGCCGCCAATCGCGCCAAGAGCGAGTTTCTTGCCAATATGAGCCACGAGATCCGCACGCCGATGAACGGCATCATCGGCATGACCGAACTCGCGCTTTCGACCGAGCTCGACCAGGAACAGCTCGAATATCTTTCCACCGTCCGCTCCTCGGCCGATGACCTGCTGGTCATCATCAACGACATTCTCGATTACTCCAAGATCGAAGCGGGCCGCATCGATCTTGCGCCGGTGCACTTCAACCTGAGCGAACTGGTGGGAGACACCATGAAAAGTCTCGCGGTGGCGGCGCATCGCAAGAACCTGGAGCTCGCCTTCCAGGTGGACGCGGCCATCCCTGCCAATCTGATGGCGGATGCCGTGCGTCTGCGGCAGGTGCTGGTCAACCTGGTGGGCAACGCCGTGAAGTTCACCGAAAGCGGCGAGGTGGTGGTGCACGCCGCGCTCGAATCCCGCACCGGATCGGACGCAAAAGTCCACTTCAGCGTGCGCGACACCGGAATCGGGATTGCTCCCGAAACCCAGCCGCGCCTGTTCCGGCCGTTCGTGCAGGCCGATTCCTCCACCACGCGGCGATTCGGCGGGACGGGCCTCGGATTGGCGATCTCCAGAAAAATCGTGACCCTGATGGGCGGCGACATCTGGGTAGAAAGCCGGCCCGCCGCCGGGTCCGTGTTCCACTTCACGGTGTCATGCGCTATCATGCCCGACGTTTCCGCCTGGACGCTTCCGCCCGCTGCCGATCTGCGCGGCAGCCGCGTGCTGATCATCGACGACAATGCCACCAATCGCCGCATTCTTCAGCAGACAGTGGCGTGCTGGCAGATGGAAGTGCAGCCGGCGTCGTCCGGCCTCGAAGGCCTGGCGCACCTGGAGCATGCGGCCGCCTCAGGCAACCCGTTCCGGCTGATCCTGCTCGACGAGCAGATGCCCGCAATGAGCGGCCTCGAGGTGGTCGAGCGTATCCGCGCGAGTTCCCTGCTCCGCGGCGCCGCGATCGTGATGCTCACCTCCTCCGATCAGAACGCCAGCGCGGCCCGCTGCCGCGAGCTGGGCGTCGACACCTACCTGGTCAAGCCGGTTAAGCCGACTGAGCTGCTCGCCATGATCCAGCGCGCGCTCGCGACCGCCCGCACGCAGCATGCGCCACGGCCCGGAGTCGAGGGATGCATGGCTGCGCGGTCGCTTTCGATTCTGGTGGTCGAAGACAATGACGTCAATCAACGCGTCGCCGCTCGCGCGCTCGAACGCATGGGCCATCGCCTGGTCTTCGCTTCCGACGGAGTCGAAGCGCTCGAGAAATGGAGCCAGGGCGGCTTCGATCTGATCCTGATGGACGTGCAGATGCCCGGCATCGACGGCCTGGAGGCCACGCGGCTCATTCGCAGCCGGGAATCGCGATCGAGCGGACGCACGCCGATCATCGCCATGACCGCGCGCGTCATGAGCGGCGACCGCGAACGGTGCCTTGAAGTGGGCATGGACGGCTACGTCTCGAAACCCATCAGCCTGGAAGCCCTGCGCAAAGCGCTCGCGCCCTACTGCGACGCCGGCGGCAACGAACCGCATTCGCATTGGACCGCTTGAAAATCTTGTAATAAGACAATTCCATCGGGAAACGTTTGGCGCGGAACAAATAAAATAACAAAATGAGAGCGCTCTTCCTCGCGGTTCTGGCGATTCCCAACCTGGCCGCGCAAAACGCCGATGCGCTTCTGCTCCCGAAGCCTCGCCTCATAGTCGCCACGGTAATCGACACCGAGGGAAATCTGGTCGCGGGCGCTTCGATCGACCACGCGGGTAAACAGCGCCCCGTCACCGATGCGGACGGCCGAATCGAACTGCTCACCCGAGCCCCGGCATTCGTGATCCGCAAGGCCGGCTTCCGCAGCGGTCTGGTGCCAGCCGAAAGCGCCGACGCATCCCGCATCTATCTTCAGAGGGTCAAGGAAACCCTGGTGTTCCCCGTTTGCCAGAGTACCTCGGGACGCATCGGGATCAAAGGATTCTTCGCCCAGCTCTGGTTCCCGAAGGTGCGGCGGATCACCGCGGGCGGTCAAGACGGGGGCGCCGGCTTCGGCGAGCGATTCTACTCGGTGAAAACCAGTGAGGGGCGAAAAGGTATCAGCCACGGCAGCGGCGCCAAGTGGGGTCAAGGCTTGCCCCAGGGCTTGCCCCAAGGCTTGCCCCAAGATCAGTACGTTTGGCGATCGGTAAAATACGACGAAACCGACA
>JASHWA010000034.1 GCA_030044325.1 Bryobacteraceae bacterium | reverse complement strand
GAATCGCTTTCTCAAATAGGTGTATGCCTTGTGTGCTTGGGAAGGGCTCAGGAGCTTTCGGCGACAACGTCTCGAAATCGCGCTTGCAACCTCGACCTCAATAAGCCGTGGGCGATTAATTGGATTTTTCCTTCACCGTACTGCAATAGCAAATGATCGGCGTCGCGCCTATCCGCTTCCGCGAGGACCCATTTCAGGGCCACGCTCGCGTCAATGACGGTCAATTTGACGCTCCCGCCGGCGTTCCGCGCGGATCAGCGGGGCGCTGTCAGGCATCAGTGGCAGGGTTGCCCTGAATGCCCTCATCTGCTTGAGCACGTCCGGAAGCGAGCGCCGGCGTCGATCCTGTTCGACCGACTGGGCAAGAAACCCAAATCGCTTCCGCGTTCAGGCTTCGCCGATGCTCTTTGGCTGACTGCTTAAGGCCCCTTACAGACCTCCTCCGGAATGTTCTTGACGGTCAGGTTCAACGGAGTAGTGTATTTATTGCGTCGATACCTTGCGCACCACTCCGTGGATCGGTTGCGGGCCGAAATGGCCCGTTGCTGGTCCTGTGTACACCAGAGTCACGTTTGAAAAATCGACCTCCGAGCCTCCGGTGATGCATACCTGGAGCGTGGAGGCGCCCTTCGATTCGAACGACGCCGGGCTCCCGTTGCCGCTGGTCGTGGCAGGACCGGTGACCACGACAGCGGATGTTCCGGTGGTGGCCGGGCTGTTGGCGGGGCAGACGCTCGGATCATAGCTGACTGTAGCGTTCGTCATGACGATGTGGTGAGTGTGTGGAGATCGGGTCGCCGGGTTGGTCGGGTCCACCCCGGAGCTGGTGATGCCGTAATCGGACGTCTCCATGTTCAGGTCCGCTGAAAAATTGGCGGTGCCCGTTCTTTGTACGTCCAGGGACCAATCGCCGCGAATTTCCCACGGTCCGCCGGAGACCGTCGAGGGCGAATAGTCGTTCAGGATGCCGCTGAAGTGCACCTCCCGCAGGTCCTGAGCCGGCGCGAACGCCGCCGCCAGGGTGCAAGCCAGGGTGAAAAAGAGCTGCGCTTTCATGTCTCCTCCTTGGGGATTCCTTTGGAAATCGATTCCGGCATCCACGATGGACCCGGCCCCCGGAAATGGCAAGCGCGTGCACGTTGAAAGACTGTTTCATACATTTGCACGCGCTTGAAAATAAGGTGTATTCTCGGAAACGTGCCCAGCGCGCGCACAGAGTTGGAAGCCGGGCGCCGTCAACTGGAACGTGTGCTCGCGAGCCCCGGTTTTCTTCGAAATGAGCGCATGAGCCGGTTTCTCCGCTTCCTCGCCGACCGGCATCTCGAAGGCAACGATCAACAACTCAAAGAGTCCGTGATTGCGGTCGAGGTGTTCGGGCGCAGAACCGACCACGATCCGGCGCAGGATTCGATCGTGCGCACCGAAGCCGGCCGGCTGCGCGCGCGGCTGGCGGAATACTACGTCGGCGAAGGCAAGGACGACCCGATTGTCATCGAGCTTCCCAAGGGCGGCTACATTCCAGCGTTTCAATCGCGAGACGGCCGGCCCCGGGGATCGCGTCGTTGGATCTGGATGGCGGCCGCGGCGGTCTTCGTGGCCGCTCTGGGGATTGGCTGGTGGCTGACACACCGGAGCGTCCCGGTCGGCATTGCCGTTCTGCCGCTCGAAAACTTGAGCCGCGATCCCGCCGGCGACTACTTCGCCGACGGGCTCACGGATGAGCTGATCCGCAACCTGTCGCTGATCGACGGGATCTCGACGCGTTCGCGCACGTCCTCGTTTGCTTACAAGGGCAAACCGCGGAACGTGCACGAGGTGGGAAAAGAGCTGAATGCGGACTATATCCTGGAGGGTTCGGTTCTCAGGGCCGGCGGGCAGTTGCGCGTGGATGCGCAACTGGTTCGGGTGCGCGACGATTCGCCCCTGTGGTCCGGACGTTATGAGCGCGCCATGACGGACGTGTTCGCGGTCCAGGACGAGATTTCGCTGGGGATCGTCAACAGTCTGCGCCTGAAGCTGGGACGCGGCCGCAGGCGTTATGAGACCAGCGCCGAAGCCTACGATCTGTACCTTCAGGCAAGGGCGCTGGGAGTCCGGCAAGGCGTGACCGGCGATGTGCGCGCCGTGTCGCGGTTCGAAGAGGTCATTGCCAGGGATCCCTCCTTCGCACCCGCGTATGCGGGGCTTGCTTCAGCGCTGGTGGCGCGTTCGGGAACCTCGCAGTTCGATTCCGCCGGGGAGTTCGAGAAGATGCGGCAGGCCGCGCAAAAAGCGCTCGAACTGGATCCGCTGCTGGCGGAAGCGTACGGGGCGCTGGGGATGGTGGATGCGCGGCAGGCGCAATGGGAGAGCTCGGAAAAGAATTTCCGCCGCGCTCTCGAACTGGATTCGAGCGATTCGGTGACGCATGCGAATTTCGCGCTCAGCCTGCTGTTTCCGCTGGGGAGGATTCGGGAGGCGATCCGCGATCTGCGCAGCGCGGCCCGGAATGATCCGTTCGCGCCGCGGCTGCGCTTTATTCTCGCCAACGCGCTGATGGCGGCGGGTCAATTCGATGAGGCGGCCGGAATTTGCCTGAACCTGCCTGCGGATTTTCCGGGCAAGGACGAATGGCTGGCGCGCTCTCGTCTGGGTCAGGGCAGGACTCAGGAAGCCATTCAGATCCTGGAGGACGACATCGGCAGGGGCGATGAATACGACGGGTCGCTCGAGGGCGTTCTCGGCTACGCGTACGGGCGGGCCGGCCGCCGGGATGATGCCGAGAAGCTCGCGGCCAGGAACTCCGACGCGTATAATCAGGCGCTGACTTTTGCGGGGATCGGCGATCGGGGCCGCACGCTCGACGCATTGGAGCGCGCCGCCGCGCTGGGACCGGTGCGGCTGGGGCGGGACTTGACCTACCCGGAGTTCACTTTGCTGCGCGGCGATCCGCGCTTGACGGCGCTACGGAAAAAACTCGGGTTGCCTGAATAAGGGGAAACCGCGCGTCCATGCCTCGGTTCAGCGGCCAATGGCGGACACCTGTTGGTTTCAACATCGGGCCGGAGCGTAATATTCCCGTGCTGTTTACTCCTGTTAAGCTCCGTTTTATAAACTGACTCCCCTGGTTCCGATCCGCCTTTCTATCGGACCGAACTGGGTTGCTGTATTGAATCGCGACTCTCACCTATTCTCCTGTCAACGCCATGCTACGGGGCTCCGGGAATCCGGTATCACTTAAAATCAACGCTTCCTGGCCAGGAAGTATCGATTTTCCGAATATTCTCAATAATTTCCGAAAAATCCCTTGCATCCCCCTGTTAAACTGAAATCGGGTGAAGGGATTTATTAAGGTGGGCCGACTTTTAACCGCTCCCTCTGGTCGTGGTTCGGGGTCGGGGCTGATGATAGTTGGGTTCGTTTTGTAATTTCGGGCGGCGACCGCTCCCTCTCGTTCGCGGTTCGGGGCCGGGGCTGATGGCAGTTGGGTTCGTTTTGTAATTTCGGGCGGCGACCGCTCCCTCTCGTTCGCGGTTCGGGGTCAGGGCTGATGGCAGTTGGGTTCGTTTTGTAATTTTGGGGGCCTGTTATAGCGGCATGTTGCCGTGCTTTTTGCGCGGCATGGTGTCGACCTTGGTTTCTAACATTCGCAGGGCTCGGATCACGCGGGGACGGGTTTGGCGGGGCTCGATTACGTCGTCCAGAAAGCCGTGCTCGGCGGCGACGAAGGGGCTCGCGAAGCGGTCGCGGAATTCTTCGGTTTTGGCGCGGCGTACGGCGTCCTGGTCCTCGGCAGCCGCGAGCTCGCGGCGATAAACGATGTTCACGGCGCCTTCAGCGCCCATGACGGCGATCTCGGCGCTGGGCCAGGCGAGGTTCACGTCGGTGCGCAGGTGCTTCGATCCCATGACGCAGTAGGCACCGCCGTAGGCCTTGCGCGTGATCACGGTGATTTTGGGGACGGTGGCTTCAGAAAATGCGTACAGGAGCTTGGCGCCGTGGCGGATGATTCCGCCGAACTCCTGCGCGGTTCCGGGGAGAAAGCCGGGGACGTCTTCAAAGGTCAGAATCGGAATATTGAAGGCGTCGCAGAAGCGCACGAAACGCGCGCCTTTGCTGGACGGATCGATATCCAGGCATCCGGCGAGAAACGCGGGCTGATTGGCCACCACACCGATGGAGCGTCCATCCATGCGCGCGAATCCGACCACGATATTTCGCGCCCAATGTTCCTGCACTTCGAAAAAACTCGCCTGATCGACCACGCGGGTGATTACGTCTTTGATGTCGTAGGGCTGATTGGAGGCGTCGGGAACGATCGAATCGAGCGCGCTGTCCTCACGCGTGGCGGGATCCCCGCTGTTATAAACGGGCGCGTCGTCGCGATTGTTTTGGGGGATGTAGCTGAGGAGCTCGCGGACCATGCGCAGGCAATCGGCGTCGTCGTGCGCGATGAAATGCGCCACACCGCTGGTGGAGTTGTGGGTGGTGGCGCCGCCGAGCGTTTCTTTGGTCACGTCTTCATGCGTGACGGTCTTGATCACGTCGGGTCCGGTGACGAACATGTAGCTGGTCTTGTCGACCATAAAGATGAAATCGGTGAGCGCGGGCGAATAGACGGCGCCGCCGGCGCACGGTCCCATGATCGCGGAAATCTGCGGGACCACTCCGCTTGAAAGCGTGTTGCGCAGAAAAATGTCGGCGTATCCGCCGAGCGAAACCACGCCTTCCTGAATGCGCGCGCCGCCGGAGTCGTTCAAACCGATCACGGGAGCTCCGGTCTTGAGCGCCATGTCCATGATCTTCACGATTTTTTTCGCGTTGGCTTCGGAAAGCGAACCGCCGAACACCGTAAAATCCTGCGCGAAAACGTAGGCGGGGCGCGCATGAATCAGGCCGTAGCCGGTGACGAAGCCGTCGCCGTCGATCACCTGCTCCTGCATGCCGAAGTCGTTGCACCGATGGCGCACCAGCTTGTCCATCTCTTCGAACGTGCCTTCGTCGAGCAGCAGATCGATGCGCTCGCGGGCGGACAGTTTTCCTTCCTGGTGCTGGCGCGCGCGGCGCTGATCGCCTCCGCCGGCTTCGGCGACCGCGTGGCGCCGGCGCAGTTCTTTCAATCGATCGGACATAAGAATCCAGGGTAGCGCGGCGGGTATCGAGTCCGGTGGCTACCCGCGCTATTACGCGTTCGGCGAGCGGCATCGAAAATGCTGGATGCGGGCGGGCCTTTAATGAGCGTCAATGGACGTTAATGCAAAGATTGCTCTTCATTCGCGTCCATTGACGGCCCTGACTGTGATTTTTGCGCTCAGTGTCGCCGCGCGCGCACAGCAAGCGCCCATTCAAGCGAACGCGCACCTGGTGCTGGTGCCGGTGACGGTCACCGATAAAAAGGGCAGCATCATTGACGGGTTGACGCTCGACGAATTCTTGCTCACTGACGATGGAGTGCGCCAGGTGGATGCGCCGGTCTCGATCGTCGTCCGCGGTCGGGGACGAAGCGGCCTGATCGTCCGGGCGCGGCCGGGATATTGGACGGAGCAGTAAGAAAGAAAACCCGGCGCGCATTTCGCGACGCGCCGGGTATGCGCAACAGGCGCAAGAAACTTATTTCGAGCCCAGCCGGAAGACCAGGCCCGCCGAATAGCGCAGGTTGTTCTGCGCGAAATTCACACCGGCGCC
>JASHWA010000317.1 GCA_030044325.1 Bryobacteraceae bacterium | reverse complement strand
TTCACCAGGCCCATTTCGGTGACCATGACGTTGGCGGGCTTCAAATCGCGATGCACGATGCCGATGCTGTGCGCCGCGCTGAGCGCATCGGTCATTTGCACGGCGTATTTGAGGGCCAGCGGCATGCGCAGGCCGCCTTTGGGAATCAAGTCCACCAGCGTTTTGCCCTGGACGAACTCCATCACCATAAACTCGGAGTTGTCTTCCGAGACGATGTCGTGAATGGTGATGATATTGGGGTGATTGAGCGCGGAGGCAGCCTGCGCTTCGAGAATGAATCGCTTGCGCCGTTCGGGGTCGCCGGCGCTGGCGTTGGAAAGAACCTTGACGGCAACGAAGCGGTTCAACCGCAGGTCCTGAGCTTTGTAGATATCGCCCATCCCGCCTGAGCCGAGGCGTTCGAGCATCTGATATTGCGCTATTTTTCGGCCAACCATGGTTCACTCCCGGGAACTTATAAGTGTGTCACACTTGGGCGCCGGTTGGAGGACGGGATGCCGCTCCGCCCGATAATCCGTGCAAACCGCAGTCTGACGGCTGGCGGCTGGGCAAGCCCGGCTGGCGATCTCAAAGCGGACAGACGCCTCGCGTTAGCGAGCGGGGCAGCGCTCAGGGAAACGCCTTTGCGTGAGAAGCGAGGCGCTACGCGGTTTCGCCCGATTCTTCGACTACGCGGCCGTCGAACAGGTGGATGTTGCGATCGGCGTAGCGGGCGTAGCGGGGGTCGTGGGTGACCATGCAGATGGTCGCGCCGCCGCGGTGCAGCTCGCGCAGCAGGTCCATGACGGCTTCGCCGTTGGCCGAATCGAGGTTTCCGGTGGGCTCATCGGCGAGCAGGATGGAGGGGTCGCCGGCGAGCGCTCGCGCCACGGCGACGCGCTGCTGCTGACCGCCGGAGAGCTGCGAAGGATAGTGCTTCACGCGGTGCGACATGCCCACGCGCTCGAGCGCTTCATGCACGCGCTTTTTTCGCTCCGCGCCGGGCATTCCGCGATAGGTGAGCGGAAGCTCGACGTTTTCGTAAACGGTGAGATCGCCGATCAGGTTGAACGCCTGGAAGATGAAGCCGATTTCGCGATTGCGAATGCGGGCGCGCTCGCTCAGCTTGAGGTTCTGCACCGGTTTTGCGTTCAGAATGTAGGTTCCGTCGGTGGGCGAATCGAGCAGGCCGAGAATGGCGAGCAGCGTCGATTTTCCGCAGCCCGACGGTCCGGCGATCGAAAGATATTCGCCCTTCTGGATATCCAGATGGATCCCGGCGAGCGCGTGCGTTTCCACCTCGTCGGTGGTGAACACCTTGGTCACGCCTTCCAGATGAATCAATGATTCCGCCACTTGAGCCTCCCCTAATTTGGGTTAGTAGTTGGTGGCCCGCGGTCAGTCGACGCCGGCGAACCACTCACCACTAACCGATTACTGCAGCCGGATTCGCGGGTTTTGATCCTGCGCCGACATATCCGACAAGATCACCTGATCGCCGACCTTCAAGCCGTCGAGCACCTCGATGGTATTCACGGAGCTGCGCCCGAGCTTCACCGTTGTGCGCGTCGCGCCCCTGCCGTCGTCATCGAGCTTAAACAGGCTCACGGTGCTGTTTTCCTGCCCGAAAACCGGCCGGCCGACATAAACCACGTTATCCAGACGCGAAACCTCGATGGTGCCGTCCACGCTTAGATCCGGCACGGCTCCCGGCGGCAGCGGACCATCCATGGCGCAGTCCACTGTACGGGTGCCATTCACAATAGACGCATCGATTCGTATTACGTGCCCCGGAACGATTCCGTTCCGTGTATCGATCTCGGCTTTCTGGCCGATGGCGATGTCTTTCGCCTGCGTTTCGGCGATCTGCAGGCGCGCCATCAGCTTGCGCGGATCGGCGACTTTGGCGAGCACATCGCCGGGCTTTACGCTTTGCCCCGGCTGTAACGTCATTTCCTGCATTTTTCCCTGAAGGCCGGCACGGATGGTCAGCTCGTCCACCTGATCCTTCTTGAGCTTCCATTGCGCTTTGAGCTTGTCCACCTGAACCTGCGCGTTCAGAATCTGCGCATCGACGGAGGTTTTGAGAATCGCCAGCTTTTCCTTTTCGGTGTTGTACTTGATCAGCGTCTGCTGGTACTTGGCTTTGGAAATCTCGGCGTCCATGTCGGCTTTGAGCTTCAGTTTGAGCAGCTCCTGGTCGCGATCCATGGTCAGTTTGTCCTGATTAAGGTCGCTCAAGGTGGTTTCGACGAGCGACTGCTGATCGAAAGTCTGGCTCTGGAGCTTGACCTTCAGATCGGCGAGTTGGGCTTCGGCGGCTTTCACCTGCCATTCAAAATCGTTGGCGTCGACTTCCATATTCGGATTCCTTAATACCATCAAAACCTCGCCAGGTTTCACGTCGTCGCCGCCGTGCTTGTAAATCGACTCCACCTGGCTGTCGAATTTTGCGGGAATCCAGACGATATCTTCGGGGACGAGCGTTCCCAGGCCGTGACGCTCGATCACCAGGGGGCCGCGCTTGACTGAATCGATCCACACCGTGGCGCGCTCGACGGGCGGAGCGGCGGGTTTGAGCTTGGACAGCTGCCAGCTAATGGCGCCGATGGCGGCGGCGCACAGGGTCAACACGATGATGCGCCGGATCATTTTCTTCCTGGCGACACCCTCCCGCTTTATATCCATATATAGGATTCCTCTCTTATGTTACGGCACACCGACTGCCACCGATATCATATTGCAAAAGCTGGAGATTTCAAAATGCAGGTGTCCGGTAATGGGACGTGTTTGGAGCAGAAACGGGATGGAGCGGGAGACGGGATTCGAACCCGCGACATCAACCTTGGCAAGGTTGCACTCTACCAGCTGAGTTACTCCCGCGCGGGGAAACACTGCTATTGTCGCGCCGTTGCGGGTAGTTTGTCAAAATATCAAGGTCCGCTGGCAGACGACTCCGCAGACTGGCCCTTATCGCGCAACGGAGGGTGTCCCAAGCGTAGTTGAAGGTTGATAACGGCGGGAACTTCATCTTACGCTACTTTCTCTTTCGATTGCGGAAGCTCTTGACGGCCGAGGATGGTGGCCAAAGCCCAAAGATCCCGGTGCCCGTCGATTTT
>JASHWA010000316.1 GCA_030044325.1 Bryobacteraceae bacterium | reverse complement strand
AAATACTGAAATCCGAACGCGCCGTCCTGACCCTCGACATATTCGCTCGAATGGAAGGTCGCGGCGTAGAATCCATCGCGCGCCGGGGGTTTCGATGCAATCACGTCGTGCATGACATCGAGTGGCTCGAAATCGGGTGAACGGAAAATCTGGTTTTCGAAGGGAAACAGTGGATTCCCGGTTTTTAGGAACGCGTTCAAATACGGGGGAGCCGCAAATGCGATCAGAAGCGCAACCGGAAGGGCGGCCTTCAGGCGCGTCGTTATAGCCACGCCGGTTTGCCGCGCTGGAGCGCCGTGCGCATGGAAATCCGCCGTCCAACGGATCGCCCCGATCACTACGGCCGGTAGCAAATACGCCGAGGTCCCCACTTTTGTGGCGAACGCCGCACCTAACAGCATTCCGCCGGCCGCGAGTTCTCCATCGGCCAGCGCAATCCCCGCGCCCGCGATGAACACCGCCCAAACGTTTTCGACGAACAGCGATCCGGTCACCAACTCGGTAAGGGGCGTGGATGCGAACAGCGCGGCCGCAATCGCCGCTTTCGATTCCGAAAGCCACTTGAGCGAGGCGCGGTATACGATCGCCGCAAGCACGAACAGCATGGCGAAATTCAGCAGGCGCGCCGCCGCTTCTCCGCCCACCAGATACGCTGCCGTGAACGCGAAATCGCCGCCCATCGGCATCAGCGCCCAACTGTACTGGTGGAAATCGAAGGCGAAGCGCCCGCTGCGCCCGATCATCTGCGGAATGGCGAGGTGCATCGCCAGCCCATCCGAGCTCACCTCCGGCTTCAGCGCGACCATCAGGTGCGTCGCGAGTACGTAGCCCAGCGCGGCCGTCCCCCACGAACCTCTTGGAATCGCGACGTTCGGCCGGAACCTTGCCGCAAACGGGACAGCGAACGCGATGGCGTACGCCCATCCACGGTTCACCCCGAAATGCACCGCAATCGAAATCAAGAACACCCAGATCGCGAGACCCGCGATCAACGCGATCACGCCGCGCGCGAACCATCGCCCCAGCATCCAGCACGATCCCAAAAAATAAATCGCGGCAAGCGGCGCCCACCAATGGAAAACATCCGCGCACCACCACGTGCTGTAGGCGAACGCGAGCGCGGCCATGATGGGAACGAACCACTTACGCTGAGCGGAAAGCAGAATCGCCGCGATCAACCAGTACACGGCGGTGAAGATTGCGAAGCGCTCGAGACCCTCCGGCGTCCACACCGGCTGCGCAAATAAATGCCCGCGCGCGAACCCGTACACGGCCCATACAGCCATCGCCGCCAGCGCCAGGTATGCGATCCGCCGTCTCATTTTTTGCGGAACACCATCATGCGTTGTGTGAAAATCAGCGGCCACAGGACTTTTTCGAACTGCACTTCGCCCCATTCTTTCGCCGCCGCGATCACTTCCTCGCGCTCGAGCGGTCGCTCATCCGGGAATTTCCATTGTCCTGCCGCTTCCGCGATCCAACGCGCGGCGCGATACAGCCAGGTCGGCGTCGGAAACGAAATCAGAGCGCATCCGCCCGGCTTGAGCACGCGAAAATGCGCCGCGATCGCCGCGCGCGTCCCGGCGCGGTCGAAATGCTCGATCAAGCCCACGCTGAACGCCGCGTCCGCGCTCAACTGCGGCTCGTCGCGGCAATCCCTATGATGCGCGATCACACCGCGTCCTTGGAGCAGCGACAATCCATACGCATTGGTATCCACCGCATGGTATTCGCGCGGCGCGATCTCGCGCTGGATGGAATCGAGGAAGCAGCTATTGGCGCCTCCGAACTCGACCATGCATTCGATTTTCCCTCCAAAGCGCCGCAGGCAATCGACCAGAGTTTTCGCCGTGTAGCGCCGCGTCAGGTGCGCGGCCGGCGCGGGCGCGCGGTAGTAACTGTCCCAATCGGTGGCCCCGGCCGCGTGCCGCCGCACGAAAACCCAGTCGCGCTGCGCCATAAAATTCACGATGAACAGCGCCGATTCGGCCGCCACCTTCGCCGCGAGCACGTTCCATCCGAACCACGCTTCAAAAAATTTCAACAATTCAAACGAAACCAGGCCGCTTGCAACCACCAGCGCCAGGTATCTGAGCAGCGTTGAACGATGCGGCTCTTTGGACAAAAACACGGCGCGCCGCGCCAGCGGATAATTCACGCAAACCGCAGCCGCGCGCGCCACAATCTGAGCCGCGCCCGCGCTTGCGCCTGCACCATAGGCGATCGAGAAAACCAGGTTATCCAATCCCGCGGTGGCGAGTGAGAGTATGGTGAACCGCGCCAGCACAAACCCGATGCGCATCGAGTCCCGCAGCGGATTGAAATGCGAGGTCGGATTGCCGGGCGCGTAAATCGTCCGGATGGGCTCTTCGAGAATCGGAACCGAAAGATGTTTGGCGGCTGTCAGCATGTCGATTTCGAATTCGTAGCCGCTCGATTTGATGCGCACCAGTTCGGTGAGCATTCGCGGCGGGATCCCCCTCAGACCGCTCTGCGTATCGCCCAGGTTCTGACCCATCAGCATGCGGAACACCACGCGCGACAGCCGGTTGCCCACGCGGCTGCGCGCCGGAACGTCGCCCTCGAAGGCACGCGCGCCGATCACCATCGAATCCGGCTGGCGCTTCAGCCGCTCGCTTACACGGACGATGTCTTCGGGATGATGCTGGCCGTCGGCATCCGCGGTGACCACCCCCCAACCGGGATGCTCCGCGATGGCATACGCAATCCCGGTCCGCAACGCCGCGCCTTTTCCCAGATTTTTCCCATGCCGCAGAACTTTCGCGCGGCAGGTTTCGAAAACCGGCTGGTATTCGGGGCCGCTGCCGTCATCCACTACTACGATCGATTCGAAAGCGGCGCGCGCTGCGTCGATGATCTTCGGCAGCTCGCCTCCCGGGCGGTACGCGGGAATCAACAGCAGGTTCGGCAAACAAGAAGTATAAATGCCGGTAGTGGGTAGCCGAAAGCGGGTGTCCCATCTTCACTGG
>JASHWA010000315.1 GCA_030044325.1 Bryobacteraceae bacterium | reverse complement strand
CAGTTCCGCGGTTGCTGATTCGAGACTACTGCACGACGATATTCTGCGGCATGCTCGGGTTGTTGCCGACGGTCAGCACCACCGGGATGGTTCCGGTGGGCGCGTTGTTGGGGATCTGGACGTTCACCTGGAAAAATCCTTCGAACGAGGTCGGCACGGTTCCCGCATATGTAATGTTGGTCGCCTGCACGCCTCCGAAGGTCACGACGACCGGGAGGACGGGACGCGGCAAACCGGCGAGCGGTTCATCGGCGATGGAGCCATCGACGCCCGCGGGATTCAACTGGCCCTCGCCGCTCCCGTAGAGCGCGATGATGGAGCCGCGCGGGGCGGGATTGCCGGGGCCGTTGATGGTTCCATCGGCGTTGAAAATAGCGGCCTGATTATTGCCGAGGCTGAACAAGCCGGGCGATGTGTCCACCACGCGCTCCGAGTACGCATTTCCGAGCACGCCGTTATTGCTCACCTGAATCGTCGCGAAAGTGCCGACGCTGTTGGCGATCTCGTAGGGCGCGATGGCGTTGATCTGGTCGAGCCCTGCGTAGAGGATCGGGGCGTCGTACCCGTTGACGATGACCTTCACGCCGTAGAGATCGCTCGCCACGTCGCCGTTGCTGTTGAGATACCACGTCTGCCAGATCTGCGGTCCCAATCCGGTGCCTTTCAGCGTGAAGATCAGGCCGGGCGCGATGCCGGTGTCCGCGGGCGGGCTGTTGGGCTGGTCCGTGAACCATGCGCTGTTGTAGAAAGAACTGATCTGCGGCGAGCCGACCACGAAGTACAGGTACGTGTTGTAATACTGCGGAATCGCGTTGGCCGACTGGAACACGAGCGTCGCCAGGTACAATCCCGGCGCGAGCGCGCCTGACGATGCCGTCGCCGCGGAAGACGCCGAAATCGTGATCGTGCCCGGACCCGTTCCCGACAGCGGATACACCGTCAGCCACGTCGTCGAGGGATTCGAGGGGAAGATGGACACGCTCCAAGTCTGTCCGGCGTTGACGTTGACGCTCATGGTCGTGCTGGTCGATTGGCCGGAGTTGGCGACGCCCATGGTCACAAATTCGGTGGACGGGACCAGCTTGCCCGGGCTGGCCGCGGCAGGGTTGAGCGTCGCGGTCATGGTGGTCGATACGTTGTTGCCCAGATCGTCGACGCCGTCGAACTCGTAGCTGACCGTCTGCGGCAGCGATCCGGTGGTGCTCCAGCAAATCTGCTCCGCTAGAAGCGAACCGAAGGGCGGGATCTCGACGTCGCCGAACCAGTCCTCGATGTCCGCGCTCAAATCCTGACCGTCGGCGAGAAATTTCGTCAGGTAAATCGTGTGCCCGTTCTGTTCCGACACTCCGACGTCCTGGCACCATGGATACCCGTCGGTAATCTGCGGGTTCTGCTCCATGACACTCGGGAATCCGCTCAGTTGAATCAGGCCGGAAAGCTGCGGTCCGAGAAATTCGACCGCGACCGCCTGGGTCCAGGTCCGGCCGCTCGCATCGACGCCGCTGAACTGGAAGGTGATGGTCGCAGGCACGGTGAGCGAGGTGAAATACAACGAGGCCGACACGGTTCCGTAGGCCGGAATCTGGCTGGTTCCGAACCACGCGGCGATATCGCTCGCGTAGCTGGTGCCTCCCACGGTGAACCCGTTGAACGTCGTCCCGGTGCCGTTGACTTCGGTCAATGTCGCCGTAAAAAACCACCCGGTGGTCGAGCCCGAGGTCCGCTGGTACACCGGATTCGGGCTGATGGTCGGCACTACCGCGGAAGTTCCTTGAGGGGCAGCGCCTACGGTGATGGTGATGGTGGTCGATACGGCCGTGAAGGTGCGATCGCCGCTGTAGGAGGCGAGGATCACGTCGCTCCCGGCCGTGAGCGCGCTGGCATAGACGGTCACCGACGCGGTGGAGGAGCCGGCGCCCGAAGACGTTAGCGGATTGGCTCCCACTGACACGCTCCCCAGCAGGAAAGTGACCGTTCCGGTGGGACTGGTGCTGCTCCCCGGCGAAGAAACGGTCGCCGTGAGCGTCACCGTTCCGTTCTGCGCGACCGTCTGCGGATTCGCGGTGACGCTGATCTCGGGACGCACCTGGCCGGCGGTCCATCCGGCGGCCATTTTCGCCAGATCGACCGATCCCCAGCCGGTCACCAGATCATAGCCGGCGCCCGCTTCGTAGCCTTCATAGCCGTCCGAACCGCAATCGGGCGACAGCGCCACGCACGGCACCAGGTTGCTTCCGACCGTGACGTCGTGGAATGCGCCGGTGCCGGCTTGCGCCAGCCGGTACAGATTCGCGTTCAGGCTGCCCAGCCCGTTGCTCGAGGTGTACTGGTTGACCAGCGTGACCATTCCGCCGAACAAGGGCGTCGCGGCCGAGGTTCCTCCCACCACGATCCATCCGCCGTTGCTGAAAATCGCATAGCCGTCGTGATCCACCGCCGAGTCGAGCGCAAGGTCGGGAACAGCCCGTTGATTGGCGCTCGGAAACGCGGAGCCCGTTTGCCAGGCGGGCTTGGAATAAATGATGCTCAATCCGCCGGCGCTCGCCGACAACTCCCCCGTTTCCGCGGTCTCGTTCCACGCGGCTTCCGGGATGTAGCCCAGCGGCGAGCCCCCGGAAGACCAGTACGTTCCGGTGCCTTCGTTGAACATGGTCCCGCCCACGCCGGTTACGTCCGGCGCGCTGGCGAACAGATTGACCGCCAGGCCGTGCGACGCCGAGGCCTCGTGCTGATCGCAGAACGCCGCGCCCGCGTCGCCCGAGGAAACCAGAATCGAGATGCCCTCACTCGCCGCCTGCTGCGCAACCGGTTCCATGAAGTCCGCGCCGATGGCCAGCTCCGACGCGTCCGCTTCGCACACTCCGAAGCTCATGCTGATCACCGGGGCGATGTTCGCGTCAACCGAGTAATTCAGCGCGTTGACGAAGTCCGACGCGTAAATATAATACTGCTGTACGTAGGGCGCGATTCCGCCGGATTCCTCCAGGTCGAGGTCGGCTTCCGACATCGCCCCCGTGACGCCCGGGTCGGTACCGCCCGGAATCAACATCAGCTCAGGATCGTTTGCGGGAAGGCCGAGCGCCGAGCGGAAACTGCGGATGTCGTCAATACTAATATCGCTCTGGCCGATGATGACGATTTTCTGCCCTTTTCCGGTGAACCCCGACGACCACAGCGGATTCACATCGTAAATGGTGGCCAGGTCGAGCGGCGTCACCACCAGGTTCCCGTCCAGAACCGAATTCGGACCGGCGATGTGGCGCATTCGCCTGGGCATCGGCTCCACGCGAATGTCGTTGAAGCCGCGAATCGTGCGCACCAGCGGCGCGATCGCGGCGGGAACCGACGGCGCGTTCGCGTTGAGGTAATGCAGCTCGCCCTTCACTTCGTAATGCCGGATCCGGGTGGCGAACGCGCTATCCACCTGTCCCGCCGTTCCGGTGAAGGCGATCCAGTTTCCCGCCCGCGCGGTCTGAAGGATCGAGAATCCTTGCGAGGTCAGCCATTCGCTGATCTGTCGAAGGTCGTTCGAGCTCAGCCCGAATCGCCCGGCGTACTGCTCCGGAGTCAGCCATTTATGGTACTGGGGCGATAAAGGATTCTG
>JASHWA010000314.1 GCA_030044325.1 Bryobacteraceae bacterium | reverse complement strand
ACCGAAAAGCGGATGTCGTCGCCGGAGGCGCTCAACAAGCTTCCGGTTACCGTGGAACCGTCGCGCAGCCGCAGCGTGTCCCCGCGAGCCGTCCATAGCGCAACAAGGACCAATAAGAAGAGCCGCATTTCATACTCCTGATGGTCATTTTGCCACGCCTGAGAACTTTAGCGATGGCCGCTCCCTGTCGAGTCTGTGTGGAAACCGGCTAGACCCGCGCCATGGCTGGCGCGGCTCGCAGGCCGCGGGGCGTCCATAGCGCAACAGAAACCAATAAGGAGAGCCGCATAGCGGGCGCCCGCTCTCTGTCGACGTCTGTGCGGAAACCGGCTAAACCCGCGCCATGGCTGGCGCGGCTCGCAGGCCGCGGGGCGCTTCTGTCAATGAATTAGTTGACATCGGCAAGTAATTGCGCCATACTCCCGTTCGTGGACGCTTTCATCGAGTCCATCCGCGCGTTCAACCGCTTTTATACGCGCCACATCGGCCTGCTCGGGAAGGCTTACCTCGAAAGCTCGTTTTCGCTCACCGAAGTGCGTGTCCTCTACGAACTGGGCCACTGCGACGCGATCTCGGCCGCGGAGCTGGCCCGTCTGCTCGATGTCGACCCCGGGTATTTGAGCCGCATTCTGGGCGGATTCCGAAAACGGGGGCTGATTGCGCGGCGCGCGGCCCGCGACGACGGACGGGAGAGCCGCATCTCGCTCACCGCCAAAGGACGAAAAGCGGTGGCCTCGCTCGAACAACGCGCCCGCCGGCAGATCGCGCGCATGACCGCGCATTTTAGCGCGCCGGACCGCCAGGCGATGAGCGCGGCGATGCGCACGATCGAGCGCCTGCTCGGGCCGAAAGATGAAAACGCGCCGTACATCCTGCGCGAGCATCGCAGCGGCGACATGGGCTTCATCACCCATCGTCACGGCGTGTTGTATTTCGAGGAATACGGCTATGACCAGACCTTCGAAGCGCTGGTGGCCGAGATCGCCGCCAAATTCATTCAGAATTTCGACCCGGCGCGCGAGCGCTGCTGGATCGCCGAGCGCGACGGCGCGATCGTCGGATGCGTGTTTGTGGTCAAATACACCGAAGACACGGCCAAGCTTCGCCTGCTACTGGTGGAACCTTCCGCGCGCGGGCTCGGTCTGGGATCGCGGCTGGTCGAGGAATGCCTGCGCTTCGCCGCCGCGAAGCATTATCGAAAGATCGTGCTGTGGACGCAGAGCGAACTCCTCGCCGCGCGCGCCATCTACAAGAAAGCCGGATTCCGCTGCATCGCCGAAGAGCCCCATCACAGCTTCGGAAAAGATCTGGTCGCCGAGACCTGGGAACGCGACCTGCCCTAGCAGCGGGTGAGCGGGCGGGCCGCGAACTCGCCACGGAGCGGAGCGGTCTGTTATACTCCTCCACGGTCGAAGCATCACTCGACAGGAGGTCTCGATGAAATATTTCCGCCGTCTTTTGTTGCTCGCGCTCCCGGCGGCGTTTTTCGCGATGCCGCTCGTTTCCGCGCCGCCGGAGATCCCTCTCTACCAGCGCTTCCTGAGCCCCGCGTCGCCGCAGGAACTGGTTTCCGCGCGCAAAGCCGATCGCATCGCCTGGGTCGATTATCAGGAAGGCAAGCGCAACGCCTTCGCGGCGGCTGCTCCTTTATTCCGGCCGGTGCGGCTGACCAATTTCACCAAAGACGACGGCATCATGATGTCGGAGATCCGCATTTCCGACGACGGCAGCACGGTTGTATTTCTGCGCGGCGAGGCGCCCAACCGGGATGGATGGTCGCCCAATGCGACGGCCGATCCCAACGGGCCGGAACACGCCCTCTGGGCCGCGAAAACCAGCGGCGAGGGCGGAGCGTGGCGCGTGGCCGATGCGGCCAATCCCGCGCTCGCGCCCGACGGCAGCTCGATTCTGTTCATCAAGGACGGCCAGATCTACCGCGCCAAAATCACGCGCGCGAAGCCGGCAAGCGAAGTCGATCGCGGCGAAAAAGCGTTCATCACCGAATGGGGCGTGCAGAGCGATCCGCAGTGGTCGCCCGACGGCCGCAAGATCGCTTGGGTGAGCACGCGCACCGATCACAGCTTCATTATGGTTTACGATGTCGCCACGCGGTCGGTGAAATACATGTCGCCAAGCGTCGATTTCGATACCACGCCGCTGTGGATGGCCGACAGCAAGCATCTGATCTTCGAGCGGCGGCCGGGATTGCCCTTCGGCCAGGAAACGCTGGGACTCGGTCCGGCGAGTGGCGCGTTTTACTCGGCGCCTGGCGCCGCGCCGGCCGGTCGCGGCGGACGCGGACGCGGCGCTGAAGCGCCCGCGGCGCCGGTGGTGAACAATTCGCCCGGCATGATGCGCAGCACGTTCAAAGGCGGCTACACTGTCGCGTTCTATAAAGCCGACGCCGCCACCGGCGAAGCGCAGGAGGTCTGGCACAATCAGCCGAGCGATCCCATCGTCATCAATCCGGGGAATCTGCATCTCGCCGGCGATCTTCTGGTCTTCGAGTACGTCGCTCCGGGCGGAGGGCGCGGAGGACGAGGCGGTCGAGGCCGCGGAGAAGCCGGCCGCGGCGCCGCGCCCGTGCCTCCCTTGACTCCCGAACAGGACAAATACGCAAAAGACGAATGGGAGCGTTACTATTCGCTGAACGTCACGGACGCCTCCGCGCGTCCCGTTCTGCTCACCACCACCGACGGCCTGATCGAGAATCAGACGTCGGTCGCGCTCTCTTCCGACGAGAAAACTTTCTACTACTGCACCAACGCGCAGGATATCGAGCTCCGCCACATCTGGGCCGTCCCAGTGACTGGCGGAACTCCGGTCGAAGTCACCACCGGCGAAGGCGCCCAGACCTCGCCCGCTCCGCTCGCTTCGGGAAAATATCTCGCGACGCTCAGCGCGGACTGGAATATGCCGCAATCCGTTGGCATTTGGAAGATGGCCGCGGGTCCAGTCGCCGCGGCCGATCCGCAGAAGATCGTTTTCCCGGCTTCGATGCCCGGATTTCCGAAAGATCTGCACGTGAAACCGGAGATCGTGATGACCAAAGCCGAGGACGGTCTCAAAATTCACAACCAGCTATTTCTGCCCAAGGATCTGAAACCGGGCGAGCGCCGTCCCGCCATCGTATTCGTGCACGGCGGACCCATTCGCGAGATGATGCCCGCGTATCATTACATGCAGTTCTATCATTGGGCGTACGGAATCAATGAGTGGCTCGCCAGCCAGGGTTATATCGTGATGTCGATCAACTACCGGCTGGGCGTCGGCTACGGCCGCTCCTTCCGCCAGGCCGAGCACGGCGGCGCGCAGGGCAACAGCGAATATCAAGACGTCGTCGCGGGCGGCAAATACTTGCAGAGCCGGCCCGACGTCGATCCCAATCGCATCGGCATCTGGGGACTGTCCTACGGCGGCCTGCTTACCTCCGAAGCGCTCGCGCGCAACTCGGACATTTTCAAATGCGGCGTGGACATGGCGGGCGTGCACCTGGAAGGCAACTCGCTCGATCCGTCCTCTGTGTCGTTCAAAGCGTCGGCGATCAGTGAAATCGACAAGTGGAAATCGCCGGTGCTGCTGGTGCAGGGCGACGACGACCGCAACGTCGCGTTTTTGCAGACTGTCGGGCTGGTGCAACTGCTGCGCCAGCGCGATGTGTACTACGAGCTGATCGTGTTCCCGGACGACGTGCACGAATCGCTGCTGCACAGCCGCTGGCTGTACACATTCGGCCGGATGCAGACGTTTCTGCACCGGTTCCTGTGGGAGAAACCGGCAAGCTCGAACAATTAGGAGGTTGCTGAAAGACCCGGCGGCGAACCACGGCCTGACGCGTCCGTGTGAAAACCGCTGCAACCCGCGGCCTCACGGCCGGCGGCTGGCGACCGCGCGTTGGGATCTCGATGCGTTACAGCCGCCTCGCATCAGCGGGTCGGGGATGATCCTTCGGCTCATCATCGCCAATGAAGGCGTGGCGCTTTTGCGTGCCGCATCGGCACTTTTGCCGACGCATGGCCCTCTCGTCCCCAAGAGTGGAGACGCGGCACGCACGAGTGCGTGCGCCACATCTCACCGGGCAATCTATCGTTTACGGTCTACTTTCAGGGGAGCGGGCCAGCGCGCGAAGTTATCCCGGCGGCGGGCTTAGGCGGCACCGGCCAGCTTGCGAATGCGATCCGTCGCGAAATACTGCGCCTGCCCTTCTTCAATCGCCTGCAGCACGAAGGCAGCGACGACTTCGGGCTTCTCGCCGGCAGCGTAATTGGCGGACGGTCCGCTGCCGCCAGCCGCGTTTCTCATCCTGTTTTTGCCGAAGTTGGTCGCGGTAACATCCGGGTAGATTTCGCTGACGACGATGCGGTCCTTTTCAAGCTCGGCGCGAGCGGTGAGGCTGAATCCAACCAGAGCGCGCTTGGAGGACGAATACACGCTGTATTGCGGTACGGTCATGAACGCCGTCCCCGAGTTGATGTTCACGATGCTTCCTCCGCCTTGCGCCCGCATCAAAGGAATCACAGCCTGCATGGCGACAATCGGGCCCAGTACGTTGAGATGGAAGATTTCGTCAAAAACCGCGGGATCGATGTCCTCGACGGAAGCCGCGTAGCTGCGGCCGGCGTTATTGACGAGCCCGTGGATGCGGCCATAGTGGCGCGCGACCGCGGCCACGGCTTCACGCACGCGATCGAACCGCGTCATGTCCACGGTGACCGGCAGGCTGCCGGGAAGGCGCCCGGCCAGGTGATCGAGCGCAGCCGTACTGCGGGCAAGCAGCGCGACTTTGGCGCCGCGACCCGCGAGCGCGATGGCCGTCGCGAGGCCGATTCCGGACGAAGCGCCGGTGACGATGAAAACACGATCTTCGATTTGCATCCTGGGGTTCTCCTGTTTCCATTCAAGCAGCGCGCCGCACTCGCCAGCGCGCGCGCCACACTAGAGTGATTTCCGCGGCACCCCGACGCAGCCGACGGGCTGGCCCTGGACGATCGGCGGCGTCGCGACAATGTACAGCACCTTACCCGAGACCGGCGCTTTCACATCCGCGATCTTCCGGCCGAAAAAATCGGTGATGCGAGCCAGAACAGCGCCTTTCTTGACATTTTGATCGCGTTTTACGCAGGGGTAAAGCAGACCGGTCCCGGGGCTGGTAACGACCGGCGCGGGATCCAGAAATACGGGCCGTTTTACGCGCTTGGCCGAACCCGATGCGATCTTGAGATACCGCATCACGTTCTCGACACCCGACGCGATCATCTTCGACGATTTTTCGTCGGGCACGCCGAGGAATCCGGCTTCGACGGTTACAGCCGGCTTTCCGCGAGTAATGGCCGTATTGGAGCAGTAGACCGAGGCGGCGGGATCCCGGGGACGGCCGCGGTCGATCACCATGTGATCAAAGCCGCAGTGGGCGACCAGCTCTGCAATGCGGGTGTTCAAGGCGGCGTCGGCCGTGACGGTCTGATACACGTATGGCCGCAAAGACTCGTTGCCGTCGCCGCAATGCAGATCGAGAAGGTAATCGGATTGATCGATCACTTCAGTGGTGATGGCATGCGCGATTTTCTCGGACGGAGTTCCGTCCGCTTTTCCGGGATAAACGCGATTGAGGTTCTTCTGGTCGAGCGGGCTGAAATACACCGTTCGCCCGAGAAACGACGGCATGTTGGCGACATGAACCATGATCACCGCGCCGGCGAGCTTGCGCGGATGGATTCGCGGGCGCAGCATCTGGAGCGCCAGAATCGGCGGGTATTCGTAGCCATGATTTCCGGCGACCAGCGCGAGCACAGCTCCGTCCCTTGCGCCATTGAAGATAGTGAAAGGAACAAACGATGTTCCCAGGTCGAGCGTACCGGACACAGCCTCTCCGGACGCAGCGACGGCGGAGCCGACGCGAAGATCCTTACGCATGCGGACTCATCGTATCACTCTTCCCTTTCGGCGACTTGTCGAATGCCGCGGGTATTTGCGACACTTGGAGCTACATATGTCCACACAAGCAACGATGACCGTGATTTGGTGTGCGGCTGCGCTTCTCGCCGCTGCCCAGAATCCGGGTCAGGCAGGCGCTGCCACAGACGCCACGGTGGTCGCCAATCCGACCTATATCTCCATCCCGCTCGAAATCACGGTGGACCGCCCCGCCGCCGAGGTTTGGAAGCGAGTCGGCAAATTTTGCGACATCGGCGAATGGTTTCAAATCCCGTGCAAAATCACTTCCGGCAGCGACGGCGAAGTGGGCGCAGTGCGCTCCGTCGCCGGCGAAGTTCTGGTGGGCAAGACGGAACTGTCTTACACCTATACGCAAACCGTGAAAGCCGGGCATCCCTATAACCTGTACCACGGAACGCTGGAGGCACGGGGGGTGACCGCGACTACCTCGAAGCTGGTTTACACTCTGGTGTTCGATAACTCGATGCTCGCCGACGACGCGGCGCGGGAGAAGGACAAGGCCCAAAAGACGGCGCTGTTCACACGAGCGCTCCAGAACATGAAAACGCTCGCTGAGGGCGGCACGCTGCCACCTCCCGCGCGCCGCGGCAGAGACTAGCCCGACCGCGGATCGAAGGGATATTTCGCGTTCACGCAAGTCTCGTCGCGCACGCGTTGCGCCGGCGTCATACGCGTTCCATTACTGTCGCGTCTCAATCGGCCCATGGCGTTGCAAGGCCGCTGAAAAGCTCGGCGAATCAACGATTTCAGAAACAAAGAGTCTGTGTGGAACGCGGTGTGGCCCGCTCGCTCACGCGAGGCGGCTCGTAGTGTTCGAGCAACCTCTTAGGGGGGCGACAGTCATGGAGCGCATGGGTTGCAGCAAGTACATTTTGTGCGCTTTATTGAGAGTCTTCACGCATCGGGAATTGCGCCGCTGAGCCGTATACTTAACAAGAGGTTCGACGCGGCTTAGGAGCACGCGTCGATCCGATCAGGAGGGACAGTTTGGAAAAGCCGAAAAAAAGTCTCGGGGATCAGCTTAAGGTCTGGCTGAGGAAGGGAATGCTCGGATGGGCCGCCGCAGTGCTGGTGCTGGGATATTCGTTTTATCGGGGATCGGTCGATGACGCGCGTTATGCGGCACAGCAAAGCAGGGCGCAAAAGGCCGAAGCCGAGCGCGACACCCAGGTTGAGGCGATGAAGGCGTTACACCAATGCGTCCAGAACCAAAAGGCCTCGATCGAGGATTTCCTCACAGGGTATTCCAAGCACCTGGCTGATGTGCACACGGCCGCGTCGAAATACGCCGAGGTGGGAGCTGCGGGGACCGAGGCCGCGAGGAAGCCGACCGACGAATACGTCGCCGCGGCGAAAGGATTCGCGCAGTTTATCCGGGAATGGCACAACGTTCAGAGCGCGCTCGCGACAATGACCGAGAGCAGTGACATTTCGGATTTCGAACATGCCGCTGACGCGGGCGACCTAACCAAAGTCGACCAGGCGCGGCTCGAACTGGAGCACACCAGCGCAGAAATGGAACCCTTGCTCGACCGTGCGCTCGGCGCAGTCGAGATCGACGGCACACAGAGAGTCTGTGGCAAGTTTTAGCGCCGACGCGAGGTTTAGCAGCAAAGGAAACGGGCGGATTTGAAAATCCGCGGGTTGAAAGGAGTGCTGAAAAACTACAAGCACCCCGTCCTTAAAGAGCCTCTGTGAGCACGGCAAGAAACCCGCGCCATTGCTGGCGCGGCTCGAACGCGGGCGCGAGCCGAATTGGCCGTGGGCACCCACTCGGGGAATCGGATCGACTCATGGCTCCGCGAGCGGAAATCCGGTCTTGAAATCGACAAGGAGCGCCCATAAATCGGAGACTGCCTTAGCGTCGCCGCTAATCACGATCTCCCGCTGCGCCAATTCATCGGCCAGTGTTCGTTTTTCCAGAATGAGGCTCTCGAATGCAGTTCGCGTTGTCGTCACGGTGGCCGCGGCAGCCGGCGAGGTCTTGCCGGGGATGGCCGTCAGGGCGCCGTGTTCAAGAGTAGACGCAAGCGATTCCTGTGTATCGGAGAATCGCCAGTTGATTACGCTGGCGGCTGTTCCGGATCGAGGACCGTCCAGGCGCGTGCCCAGATAATCGAACACTTCGCCGATGGGCATCACGTGCAGCACTGCCGCGCCGATGCCGGGGACGGACCCTGTTCCAGCCCGATCGCGGCGCCGCAATTCCTGTGCTCCCAGCAGGTAGGAGTTGCGCCACGGCGCCGACTCGGCCAGGTATCCCAATTGTTCGAAAGCATCGGCTGCGAGACCGCGCGCTTCATGATTGGACGGTTCGGCGAAGACGACCTCGTCCATGACTTCAGCGACCCAACGGTAGTTGCCAGCCTTGAAATCCCGGCGCGCCCGTGCGATTACCGCCGCCGATCCGCCCATGTACTCGACATATTTCCTGGCTTCTTCGACCCGTGGCAGACGATTGAGAGTGGCAGGGTTCCCATCGTACCAACCCATATAGCGCTGATAAACGGCTTTCGAATCCTGGGCGATGTTTCCGTAATATCCGCGCGCGTACCATTCCTTGTCGAGCCCGGGCGGCAACGTCAAAGCCTCGGCAATTTCGGCAGGTCCGAGTCCCTGATTCATCATTCGGATGGTCTGGTCGTGCACATATTTATAAAGGTCACGCTGATTCGCCAGGCGCGCTCGCACCCGTTCGTTGCCCCACACCGGCCATTGGTGTTGGTCGATCATAACCTGCACGTCCGGGCCGAAGCGGTCAAGCGCGAGATTGAGAGATTGCGACCAACGGTTCGCGTCGCGCACCAAAGCGCCGCGCAAAGGGACCAGGTTGTGCAGCGTATGGGTCGCGTCTTCCGCTACATCCAGCACGTGCGACTGCGGCAGGTAGATCAGCATCTCAGCAGGCGCCTCCGAGTCAAGAGCAAGCTCGAATATGAACTTCACCCCATCGATCGTGCGGGTCTCCATCGGCTGCTGAATCGTATCGTTTGGCGGCAGAATCGGTCCTGGCCCGGGCGTTCCGCGAGATTCATTCTTGCCTTCGCCATAGTCGACGTTGCCTCTTTCTCCCAGCTCCAGCGGGAATCCAAATTGATACTGGCCGCGCCGTGCACCGAGGTTTGAAGGCGCGATGGCGTCCAAAGCGACGGCGTCCATGAACCCCGCCGGCGCGATGATCTTCGTTTTTCCCGCGGCAGCGTCCGCCGGCGAGACCACGCCGCTCGCGCCTCCAAAGTGATCCGGGTGACTGTGGGTGTAGATCACCGCCACGACCGGTTTGCGCGGACGATGCGCGAAATACAAGTCCAGAGCTTCGCGTGCCGCTCCGGGGGTAGCGAGTGTATCGATTACGATGATGCCTGTGTTGCCCTCCACGATGGTCATACTCGACACGGAAAAATCCCGAACCTGATAAACCCCTTCGACGACCTTGAATAATCCGCTGATCGCGTCGAGCTGGGCCTGACGCCACAGGCTGGGGTTGACGGTGGACGGCGCGTCCTGCTGGAGGAAATTGTAGGGATCAGGGTTGGCCGGGTTCACGGTCGTCGCAATGAAACCCCGGTTGGCATCTTCAAAATCCTGGCGGTCGCTGAATGGCAACTCGGACAGGACCGCGCGGTTGGCGGCCGCCACCGGTGGTTCGGCTGCCATCGGAGCTTGAGCGTGGGGCGTGGTGTCCGCCGGCGGCTGGCCCAACAAGTGCGCTGAGGGAACACCAAGCGCGCTGGTTACCGCCAAGACCATAACTGTTGATTTCATAAGAATGCTCGCTCCTCCGATTGTTCCGCGAACCGTACTCGCACGCAATGACGTGTATATCGACAAGAGCGTAGAGTCGCAAGCGTGTCGTTCTTCGCGAGCTTTAATTTTTACCATTTGTTGCCTGAAGCGGCGGCGTTCGTCCTCATGACGATGGTCACGGCGATGGCTGGCGCGCTGGCTTTGCGTTACGCGTCGAGCGCCATCGCCGCGTGGCGCCGAAGATTCACGCCGGAGTTGTGGCGTCAATATCTTAGGCTCGGCGTCGGAGACGGCGCGCGGCTGGAACGCATCCGCGAAGCGACGCGGCTAGGCCGGCCCGCCGCGGAGGAGGTATTCCTGTGAGAGCTGGGAGCTAAGCTAGGGCGCAATCTGTTGCCCGGCAAGCCCGGAAGACCAAGGAAGTCAGTCGTTTCAGCCGCAATCACGGACGCCCGGCTCTCGCTGGAGAACTCCGCGTAATTAGGAAATGCTACGGACGCCCCGAATTTTTCCC
>JASHWA010000313.1 GCA_030044325.1 Bryobacteraceae bacterium | reverse complement strand
AATCATGTATTGTGTTTGACTTAGCGTGGCCAGCCGTGGCGTCTCAGTAGTCTGCGGGTCTGGGCCCAGGGTTGCCCCATTTTCTCCGGGGCAGAATTGAGGCCGTCCGGGCCAGGCTTCGATGCTGGAGAGCTCCGCGCAATTGACGCGGTTATCGTGTTGTGTCGGCACGCCAAGGTGGCGCGGATGAAACCGTCCGTCGAACGGTGTGGGGCGGCTAACGATACTCGCTCCAGGTCAGGGCGAGGCGGACCAGGTCAGCCTGACGGGAAACGCCGGTTTTTGAGAAGACGCGCTTGAGCAGGGTGCGGGCGGTGTTGACGCTCACGCCGGATTCCTCGGCGAACTGCCGGATGGTGCCGCCGGCCGCGATGGCCGCAGTGAGGCGCGCTTCGGCGGGGGACAGCTCCAGCATGGCGGCGATCAGGGCCGGGTCGGGCTTGACGGGCTGCTCGGGTTCGGCGATGAAGATGGCGACGCTCGGCCGGCGGCCGGCGGGGCCGGAGGACGACGCCAGGGGGGTGATCTGCAGTTTGAGCGGGGGCCTGCCGATCCGGTGAATCTGCATCACGCCGCCGGGATGCTGTCCGTTGCCGGCGACGGTGCTGGCGGTGCGCGCGATGAACTCGCGCAAGCGGGCGGTCTGGGGCGAGGGGCCGGCGCGCAGACCGTCGGGGCCGGCGGACAGCCCGGTGTTCGACCTCAGCAGGGCTTCGGCGCGACGGTTCATGTGCAGAATGCGGCCGCAGGAATCGGTGACGATCAGGGCTCGCAACAGCAGATCCAGAGCGCCGGTGGCGTGATCCAGCCGCGACTCCAGACCGGCCATGCGATGGTGAACGCGCTGGGCGCTCTGCAGATGCGGCACCAGGGTCCCCAGCAGCGCGAGCTCGCATTCCGTGACGCGTTTTGCGCCTTCGTGGCCGAGATCGATGAGGGAAAGCACGGATCCGCCGTCGGCCAGAAGGCCGGCGACGGAATAGAAACGGCGTTGGGGACGGAGGTAATCGTGGTAGAACTCGGTTTTCCGCAGCTCATCGTCGCCAATGACTTCCTCCCGCCGGAGAAGGTCGCCGGGTTTCCAGAAAGAGCGCGCGCGGCGGCCGCGTTCATCGAGCCGGATGTAGTATTCCTCGTAGCGCTGCATCCAGAACGGGTCGATTCCGCGGAAGGTCACCACGTCGGCTTGCGGGGTCCCGGCACTGCGTATGGCCATTACCACCCAGGAGTTGTCCGAGGCTTTCGAAAAGGACTCGACGAAATGCGGCCACTGGCGGGCATCGGCCGAGCACTCGTGAATGGTGCGGATGAGGTCGCGGGCTGCATTTTCGCGGGTCATGGACTGAACAGAATCACGAAGGCCGTCACCCAAACGGGTGACAGCGAATCGCGACACCGTCTTTACAATGCCTTCTAAGCGGTCAGCCAAACCATCTTACCGTAAGAATTTTGGCGACGACCGGGCAGGAGAAGTGCGGTGAATTTTCGAGAGAATCGGAATCTTTTGGCGAGCGCGAACGCTTTCCGCTTCACAGCGCGCCCTCTTCGATCGCCGTGCGCTGGGCCAACCTATCGGAGGACCCAGCGCGTCTTTCCTCGAACGTCCCCGGAGAAACCTCATGATTCCTCGACTGTCGAACTTGATTATTGCGTGGTTGGGTGCGTGCGCCGTTTACGGCCAGACATACACCATTTCCACCATCGCCGGGAGTGCACCGCAGAACAATGTTGCGGGCACATCGGCGGTGCTGGGAGGGCGCCTGTTGGGGGTCGCCTCGGATGCGGCGGGCGATCTTTTTTTCACGGCGCAGGATTGCGTCTATGAGCTGAACGCCAAGACCGGCGTGTTGACGATTCTGGCGGGGAACGGCACGGCGGGCTATAGCGGCGACAACGGCCCGGCGACCAGCGCGCAATTGAGCCAGCCCAAGGGCATCGCGTTGGATTCGTCGGGCAACCTGTATGTTTCCGACGCCAACAATAACCGCGTGCGAAAAATCTCCAACGGGACGATCACCACGATTGCGGGGAACGGAACGGCGGGGTTCAGCGGCGACAACGGGCTGGCGACCAGCGCGGAGCTGGACAATCCGCTGGGCCTGGCGGTGGACGCTTCGGGCAACCTGTACATCTCGGACGCGGGGAATGAACGTGTCCGAAAAGTCTCGAGCGGAGTGATCACCACCATCGCGGGGAACGGAACGGCTGGCTATAGCGGCGATAACGGCGCCGCCACCAACGCGGAGGTGGACAACGTCATTGGTCTGGCGGTCGACGGCTCGGGGAATCTGTACATGGCCGACGAAGGCAACAGCCGCATCCGCAAGATCACCACCGGAGTGATTACCACGATCGCCGGAAACGGGACGTCCGGGTACAGCGGAGACAACGGCCCGGCCACCAGCGCCGAGCTGGCCGAGCCGCAGGGCGTCGCGGTGGACTCCAGCGGGGACGTGTACATCGCCGACGCGAAAAACAACCGGATCCGCAAGGTGACCAGCGGAACCATCACGACCATCGCCGGGAACGGAACGCAGGGCTACAGCGGCGACGGCGGATCGGCCACCAGCGCCGAGCTGGGTTATCCCAACGCGGTCGCGGTGGACTCGGCGGGCAACGTGTATATCGCCAACCTTGCGGAGGCGCTCATCCGCAAGGTCTCGGGCGGGCTGATCAGCACCGTGGCGGGCAATCCGACGGCGGGTTTTGCCGGCGACAACGGCCCAGCCATCAGCGCGCTCCTGCAGGAGGCCGACGGCGTGGCGATCGACTCCTCCGGCAACCTGTATATCGCCGATTACTATAACGACCTGATCCGCAAAGTGTCGGGCGGCGTGATCACGGCGTTCGCCGGCAGAGTCGTGAGCGGCTTCGGAGGCGACAATGGTCCAGCCACCAGCGCCTTGTTGTACGAGTCCATCGGAGTCGCGCTGGACTCCTCCGGCAACGTGTATATCGCCGACAACGGGAACAATCGCATCCGCAAAGTTTCGAATGGAACCATCACCACCTTCGCCGGGAACGGGACAGCCGGTTACGGCGGAGACGGCGGCGCGGCCACCAGCGCCGAGCTGGACGACCCCAACGGCATCGCCGTGGACTCGGCCGGAAACGTGTACATCGCCGATCGCGGGAATAACCGCGTGCGCAAGGTCTCACCCAGCGGGACCATTACGACGTTCGCCGGGAACGGGACGGCCGCTTACGCCGGCGACCTCGGTCCGGCCACCAGCGCCGAGCTGAATTTTCCTGAAGCCGTCGCGGTCGACTCTGCGGGCAACGTGTACATTACCGACGCTCACAACCAGCGTGTCCGCAAGGTCTCGGCCGGAGTGATTACGACCATTGCCGGCAACGGGACGGCCGGTTACAGCGGGGATAACGGCCCGGCCACCAGCGCCGAGGTCGACGTCCCGATCGGCATCGCCGTGGACTCTTCCGGCAACATATACTTCGCCGATGAGGCCAATGCCGTTGTCCGCATCATCTCCAATGGCATGATCAACACCATCGCGGGGACCGGGACGGCCGGGTTCAGCGGCGACGGCGCCGTGGCCACCACCGCTCAACTGGACAATCCTTTCGCCGTCGCCGTCGACGCTTCGGGGAACGTGTACGTCGGCGATTCGAGAAACAATCGAATCCGGATGCTCACGCCCGCCGCGGTCTCGGCTCCGTGCAGCTACGCTCTCAATCCGACGTCCGTCCAGGCTCCGGCCGCGGGCGGGAGTTTCGCGGTCGCCATCCAGACTTTGGCGTCCTGCGGGTGGACGGTGACCGGCCTGCCGAGCTGGATCACGATTTCGGGCGCCAACTCCGGAGTCGGACCGGGGACAGTCACGCTGGTGGTCGCGGCCAATTCGTCCACCACAGGTTTGAGCGCGACGATCACCATCGCGGGCCAGCCGTTGGCGGTCGCCGAGGCGAGCGTGAATCAGCCGTTCATCGCGACCGGCGGCGTGCTGAACGCGGCGAGCTTCGCCAAGAACCCGCAGGGATTGGGAACCGCGGTGGCTCCCGGCTCCGTGGTGGCGATTTTCGGCAATTTCCCCGGCGCGAGCACCGCGGCTGCGCCTTCCATTCCGTACCCTTTTACGCTCGGAGGCGTCTCGGTCACCTTCAACGGAACTCCCGCGGCGATTCAGGCGACCGCGCCCACCGGTCCTTATCCGTTCATCACTGTGCAGGTGCCGTTTGAAGTGCAGGGCAGCGCTACGGCGCAGGTGGTGGTGACGGTCAACGGGCTGGCATCGCTCCCGGAGACCACGCCGATCGTCCCCAGCGCTCCCGGAGTCTTCACCGATCCGGCGACCGGGCAGGGCAACGCGATCCTGGTGTACACGGCCGCCAACGGGACGGCCACGGTCGCCGCGCCCACCGGAGCGGGCCTCGGATTCGCCACGGCTCCGATTCCGCGCGGCACCAGCGGATTTTTCTACGCCACGGGACTGGGCGTGCTGAATCCGCCCATCGCCGACGGCGCCGGCGGAATCGACGGCACCACGCATGAAGCGGTGGCGGTGCCCACCGTCACCATCGGCGGGGTCCAGCTCACCCCGTCCCAGGTGGTTTACTACGGGCCGAGCGGGTATCCCGGCGTGTACCAGATCAACATCACCGTGCCTGCCAACGCGCCGGCCGGCAGCGCCATCACGCTGATCGTGACTTCGGCCGATGGCACGGTGATCAGCAACGTGGCGACCGTGGCCATCATGTGATGCGCGGACCGGGGTGGTTCAGCAGTGGCGTGAGGCTTTTCCGGAAACGGCTCCCGTCGGTGGGCGATCCTTGACCACGATTCGATCTTCAACGCCCAGGTCGCAAACCGGTCGAACATCACTGTGCCCGCAGATCTGGTTCTGGCTACGCACAGGCGCAACTTCGAACATGGGGCATCCGCTTCAGTGGCTATAACGGGAAGGGACGGACAGCTCGACAGGTTCGAGACATTATCTTGGAACAAGTCGAAATCCGGCCATGCCTTCTTTTCGATCGCGCGATCGATCGCGCTTCGCCGCCCGTCAGTGCACTAACTCGGCGTGGGAGCCAACCGCCGATTTCAGGACCAGCGCTCGCGCTAGCCGCGCCTCATTCTCCAGCGGAACGAGACCCAGGCGGGACGCCTCGGCGGCGAGACCGTCAATTCCCTGGACAGCTTCCGCGCGACGTCCCGCGTTCGCGTCCACCAGATAGCGCGCGATCCGGAACTCGACGGCGGATTCCACCGGCAGCCCCTTTCCATCGGGCGACGGAACCAGGGCGATCACGGCTGCCGCGTCAGTGTTCGCGCCGCGGGCAAGCAACGCCCGCGCGAGCAGAGCCGCGGCTTCCACCCGGTAGCCTTCCCGGCCTGACGCGGCGAACGCATTCATCGCGCTGCGCGCCAGGGTCTCGGCTTCATCCGGCTGACCCGCGATCACAGCCGCGCGCGCGAACGCCAGATCCAACCGCGGCCGCACGAAACCATCGTGCTTGCGGTCGATTTCCCGATCTTCCTCCAGGCTCTTGCGTGCCTCGGCGGCATTGCCCTGCGCGAGCCACGCATCGGCGAGCTCCAGCAGCGCCAGCGCCAGGTCATCAGGATCGTTCACTTCCCGCAAGATTCGAATCGATTCGCCGTACTGGTCGATCGACTGGGCAAATTTCCCTTCGAGCGTAAGCAGGCGCGCCAGCAGCGCCAGGCTGGTTCCGATACTTTCCTGATCGTGACTCTGGCGCGCGAAATCAAGCGCTTGTTCGCCCAGAACTCTCGCGTCCGCGATTCGCCCCTGCGCTGCCAGAACGTCTCCCAAGTCCGCATACTCCTGGTATTTTTTCTGCGTCCCGATCTGCTCGCCCACGGCGATGGCCGCGCGGTAATCGCGCTCGGCGGCTGGGAGGTCGGCCTGCTCATTTTCCGTGTACGCAAGCCCGGCCAGCGCGTTCAGTTTTTCAAGCAGATTGCCGATCTGGTTGGAGATGTCGAGAACCGCGTGATACAGCGAGCGCGCGTCGGCGAGCGATCCGGAAGCGGCCAGTGCATTGGCCTCGATGCGGTAGGCCGCGGCCACGCAGGCGCGATCGCCCAACTCGGCACAGATACCGCGGGCTTCCGCGCGCACGTCTGCAAAGCCCTTGATCCCCAGGTTCTGCATCGCGCCGGATTCGAGCAGGCGGGCCCGCGCATACTGAAGCCGCGCGCCGCGCTCCGCGGCCTTCTCCCCCGCCACGTGAGCCGCGCGGCGCGTGCGGGCAAAATCGGCCAGTGCGCCCGCGCTCATCGCTTCGGCCATATCGATCCGTGGATCGTCTCTCAGCGGCTTGGGCAGACTGCGCAGCATGGTCACCGTGGCCATCGCGTCCTGCGCCTTTCCACCGCTGGTCTGCGCGTTCGCGACCAGCAGCCCGTATTCGAGATCGTCGGGCGAAAGCGTGAACAACGCCTGATACACCTGAATTGCACGCGGCCAATCGTGATCCATCTGCCGGTAGCGTCCTTCGATCTCGAGTTGGTCCACGCGTCCCAGCGCCGCCGACGAATCGAACGCCTGTTTGGCTTCCTGGCGCGCGCGCTCGTCCAATCCCAGCATGGACAACGTCGCGGCCAGCCCCGCATGCACCAAGGGATTCGCGGGCGCCAGCGAGGCGGCATTTTCGAGCAGCGGGCGCGCGCCCAGAGCGTCGGATTGCCGCAGCCGCTCCATTCCGCGAGCGTAGGATTCCATCGCCGCGGGATCGGCGGGCGGATATCCCAACGGGCCTTGCAACGGCGCCAGCCGGATGCCCAACTGCGTCCGGATGCGCGCCGCGCAGTCCTGCGCAAGAGCCTGCAGTTTGTCTTGCGGCATGTCCGAACTGATGGCGGTCAACTGCCGCCCGGAGCGGACATCGAACAGGGCCACGTCCAGCCGCACATGATCGCCCGCCGGCTGGTACGCCCCCGCCACGGCATAATCGATTCCGAGATCGGCGCCGATGCGTTCGAGCAACTGCGCGCGGTAAACGGATTCCGGCTCAATCGCCAGCTCGATGCGCATGCGGGCGACGTTCTCGGCGGGCACGGTATGCAACTGCTGCCCCGCGCCCAGTTCAATGCTGAGAAGCTCCGACACCGCCGCGTTGATCCAGGAGGTCTCCGTGCGACCCGAAAGATCGCGAAAACCGAGCACCGCGATGGAAGGACGCGCCATGGGCCGTTCGGCTCGCCGGTGCAGCGCATACCACACCGCCAGTGAGATGACCACCAGGGCGGCCGCCGCCGCGAATGCCAACACCGGCGGGTTGGTGCGGGCGGGCGCGGGAGGCGCAGGCATCGCTTCCGGCTTTGGTTCCGGGCGGGAACGAAAATACGGAACGTAGGCTCCCTTGGGGAGCTCGATGACGACAGAATCCTGAAGCCCGTCCTGTTGATAGTATTCGGCCAGTTTCAGACGCAGACGGCGGGCTTCCAGGCGGACCACTGGATCCGTCCGAGGGTCGAAGGTATCGGGCCGCTCGAACACCTCGACCCCCAGCGTGTATTCCTTCAGCGCGGCTTGCCGGCCTTCGATTGCAGACAGAGTGATATAGCGGAGCAGGCGGACGCATCGCTCGGCTTTGCGAAAATTCGCAGACGCCGCGATCCGCTCCAGCTCATCCGCCACCGCCGAGCGATCCGGCGTCTGTTCAGCCGAGGTACCGGACACAGTCTCATCATTATGCACCATCGGGAGCAC
>JASHWA010000312.1 GCA_030044325.1 Bryobacteraceae bacterium | reverse complement strand
GATCGTCGCCCTCGGTGAGCCGCTGACTTATCATGCCGCGGAAGCGAGCGCCGATCTACGCATGGCCGCATTCTTCGAGCGCGCAGCGGCCGCGCTCGCTCGCGGCGGCTTGCTGATTTTCGACATCATCGAATGCGGAGAGCTTTCGCTCAGCGCGCGCGTGTGGCGCTCGGGTGAAGACTGGGCCGTGCTGGTCGATACCGTTGAAGATCCCGCGGCGCGGACGCTCGTCCGCACCATCGAAACTTTTCGCACGTTGGCTGCGGGCGGGCTGTATCGGCGCGGAGGCGAGGTGCATTGCGTGCGTCTGTTCGAAAGCGCCGCGCTGTGCGAGCAGCTCAACGCCCTCGGATTTCAGGTGGAGACGTCGCGCGCATACGGTGAACAAGCGCTGGCAGTGCGCCGGCGGGCATTCTTCGCGGCATTACGCTTATAGTGAAATTTGCCCGATCGTGAGCTCATCTGCGGCCCCCCCGCGTCTGGAAAATCGCGTCTCGCGCTGGAGCGCTTCCTGGGAACTTCCGGTTCCTGGCTGATCGCGCCCAGCGCGACCATGGCGGAGCATCTTCGCAACGAATTCGCGCGCGCGGGCGCCGCCGTGCGGCCCAGCCAGGTCCTCACCCTGGCGAATTATCTCGACCGCCGGACGGATGTGCCTGCCGCCGCTCCCGCGGCGCTGGTGCACCGGCTCATTCAAGAGGCGCTCGACCGGTTGCGTCCCGCGCGATTCGAAAAGGTCGCGCGATATCGCGGATTCCATCAGGCGATCGCCGATCTGATGAACGAGGCTCCCGATGCGCCCGGCGGCGATCTGGGCACGATCATCCATGATGTCGAGCGCGAGCTTGGTGCCCGCGGTTTCGCCTTGCGCAACGCACGCCTCCAAACCGCGAGCGAAGGTCCGGGCACGTTGCCCAAGCAAATCGTCTTCGACGGTTTTTTTTCGCTCGCGCAGGCTGAACGAAAACTGATCGAATCCTTCGCGCGCCGCGCTTCGCTCAGCATCACTCTGCCGGAAGCGGACGCCGAACTGCTGCGCGCGGGCTTCGTTGAGACGCGCCTGTCAGGAACGCACCGCGCAGCCGCCACCCGGCAGTTTTCCGCGCCGTCGCTCGATCGCGAGGTGGAGGAGATCGCCCGGCGAATTCTCGAGGAAGCCGCGCGCGGCCGTCCGTTTCGCGAAATGGGCGTGATCCTGCGCGTGCGCGAGCCTTACGCTTCCGCGCTCGAAACGGTGTTCGCGCGTTTTTCGATCCCCGCGCGATTTTACTTCGCCGGTCCGCTGATCCAGAATCCGGCCATCGCGTACCTTGGCCGCATCGTTCGCCTGATGCTGGGCGGCTGGGATCACGCGGAACTGCTCTCCGCGCTGCGCATGCCGGTTTCCGGAATCGGCGCGACCGCGGAGGGCGACCGCTTCGATTTCGAAGCGCGTGAGCGCCTGCCGGCGTCGGGCCTGCCGCTGCCCGATCGCGCCGCGTTTCTGCATCCATTCGAAACCTGGCCGCGCGAGCGGCTCACCCCCATAGAATGGTCCGCGCGTTTAAAACAATTGCGATCGATCGTGCCGCTTCCGCCGATCGAGTTCGACCGCACCAACATCGAGATGTGCCGATCGGTCGCGTGGGGACTGGACGCGTTCCGTGAAACCGTGGAAGAGTCCTCGCGAGCGTTCCATCGAAACGCGCGCCTCCCGCTTGAGGAGTTTTGGGAGCAGGTCGAGTTAGCGCTCACCCTGGATCGCGGCCGCATGGAGGACCGGCGGCGCAATGTCGTTCACGTGATGGACGTTTTCGAAGCGCGGCAATGGGAGCTGCCGTTGGTGTTCGTGTGCGGCCTCACGGAGCGCCATTTCCCGCAGTATCACCGCGAGGACGCGCTGATAGGCGACGCGGCGCGCCGGCGCGCGGGACTCGAAACATCCGCGGACCGGCAGCGGCAGGAGCGATTCCTGTTCGAGCTCGCCATGACGCGCGCCACGGAAACGACCATCCTCAGCTATTCGCGTTTCGATGAAAAAGGCGATCCGGCGCTGCGCTCGTTTTTTCTCGACGGCGAGGCGCCGTTGTGCGGCGATCGCGTGCGGCCAACGCCTGTTCGTCCGGTGAGCGCTGCCGCGAACCCGGCGATTCGCGCCGACGCGCTGCTGGCCGAACTTGCGAAGATCCACAGATCGCTCGCGCCAACCGCGATCGAAAGCTTTTTGCAGTGTCCCTTTCAATTTTACGCCGGACGCACCCTGCGGCTGCGCGCGCGCCCGGCTGCGCCGCGCGAACGGCTCGACAACCTGCTCCAGGGCACGATTCTGCATCGCCTCGCCGCGGAGGCGACGCGCATGCCGTTGTTCGGCCCCGCGCTGTTCGATGAAGTGTTCGCCGAGGAGTGCCAAAGGGCGCGTGTTCCAGACGGATACCGAAAGGAGGCCGTGCGGCTCGAGCTCGCGCGCAATTTCGAGGCATTTTTGCGCGACCGCCAGGTTGTGATCGCATGGGAAAGCCGCGTGGAGCAGGAGTTCCGTTTTGCGTTGAGCCCGATCCTGGAGATTCGCGGGCGCATCGATCGGCTCGACGCCGGACCGCGCGCGGAAGCGCTGGTGATCGATTACAAGTACAGCGCGCCGGATACAATTCGCGATCGCGCGCGCGACGATAAATCCGAAAACTTCGTTCAGGCGGGATTGTATCTGATCGCCGCAGAAGAAGCGTTCGAGCTGAAGCCGGCGGGGATGCTCTTTTGCGGATTGAAAAAGCAGGTCACCTGGGATGGATGGCACGCGCCGGTCCGCGGCCTCGAAGGCATCGGCGAATCGTGCACGATGTCGCGCTTGCGCGGGTTGATGGACGACGCCAGGCAAAGGACGCTCGAAGCGCTGGACGCGATCGGGTCCGGAAAAATCGCGCCGCAGCCGGCTGACCGGGCGAAATGCGCGCGGTGCGATTTTCGTGATATCTGCCGCATCGAGAGCGAGGAAGCCGCGCGTGGGGCCGGTGCGTGAAACTAAGCGACGACCAACGGCGCGCGGTGGAACGTTCCCGGCAGGACGTGTGCGTGATCGCCGGGCCGGGTTCGGGGAAAACGCGCGTGCTCACGGAACGGTTCGCGTGGCTAGTGGAGAAGCGCGCCGTGGATCCCTCGCGCATTCTCGCGGTGACGTTCACCGAAAAAGCCGCGATCGAAATCAAAGAGCGGCTGATCGCGCGATTCGCCGCCGATGCGGGACTGCGCGAAGGAATCGAGCGCGCCTGGGTTTCCACCATCCATGGTTTTTGCGCGCGCCTTCTGCGCGAGCACGCCATCGCCGCCGGCATCGCGCCGGATTTTTCGGTGCTGGAGCAGCCCGTCGCCGATCGAATGGCGCGTCGCGCCGCGGAAGAATCGATCGACGAACTATTGCGCGAGCAGCCGGAGAAGACGCGCGAGCTGTTCGAATCGCTCGATCTTTCCACACAGGACGACGGTCCGCAGCCGGACCTTGCGCGCAGCCTGCTCGCCGTGTACGAAGCCAAGCGCCTTTCCGGAGATGAACTGACGTGCGCGGACACGCAGGCAAGCGCGGCTAACCAAGCGCGCGCTCTCGCGCAGAGAATTCTGGACGATCCGACCGCCGGCAGAACCGGAAATCAACGAACAGGCCACGCGGACCTGCGCGAGTGGGCGCGGGCGTTCCTCGACCATGTTGGCGAGCAGCCCTTCGAACTCGCGCGGCTGCCGGTGAGCCTGGCGCATCTGGTGAAAAACAGCGTCTCACGCGATGCCGCGTGGCAATTGAAAAACGAAGTGCTGGAGCGAGTGGAAGCGGAGTGGCTCAGCGCGCGCCATGCGCCGCTCCTCGACCTGCTGCGCGAGATGCTGGCCCGGCTGGACGCGCGTTATCGCGAAAGAAAACGCGCGCAGCCGGCGCTCGATTTCGCCGGTCTCGAAGAAGAAACCATCCGGCTGCTCCAATCGGATGAAGCTGTACGGCGCGCAACGGCACAGCGGTTCGACGAAATTCTGATGGATGAGTTGCAGGACACCAATCGCCTGCAATGGCGGCTGCTCGACCTGATCCGGCGGCGGCTGTTCGCGGTCGGCGACGTCAATCAGTCGATCTTCGGATTTCGCCACGCGGAGCCGGCCGTCTTCCATGAATATCGTGTTGCGCTGATCGACGCCGGTTTCGAGATCGACGAATTGCACGAGAATCATCGCAGCTATGCTCAAATTCTGCGCGCCGTTTCGCGAGTGCTGGATGGCGCGGCGGGAATCGAGGCGCGGGAACTCGAAGCGGTGCGAGGATCGGGCGCGGCGGTCGAGCGGTACGTGGGAACGGGAGATCGTGCCGAGGAGGCCGAGGCGGCGCTGGTAGCGTCGCGAATTCGCGCGCTGGTGGATTCCAAGGAGCGCGAGTTCAAAGAGATCGCCGTGCTGGTTCGCGCGCTGACCGCGGTGGCTCCGTTTGAAAGCGCGTTCGACCGGTTCGGGATTCCGTTCCTGGTGAGCGGCGGGCGAACGTTCCTCGAAGCGCGCGAAATCCTCGATGTGATGGCGCTGATGGCCGCGCTGGTGAATCCGCTCGACGAGATCGCGCTGATGGGACTGTTGCGCAGCCCGCTTGTGGGGATGAGCGATGAAGAAATTTTCAAAATCGGGCGCGAAAAATGGCGCGAGTACTTCGATGCTCAGTTCGGTGCCCTGAGAAAAATGGCGGATTTTTTTCCGGCCGATGCGCTGCTTGCGCGGGCGCTCGATGAGTGCGGCTACGCGTCGGGCCTTTCCGAGCGCGCTCGCGCGAATGTCGAAAAATTCCTCGCGTGGCTGCGCCGCGAATGCGCGTCTCGCCCGCGGCCGCTCGCCGAAATGCTCGAAGACGCCGAAGTCTTGCGCGCCCAGCAATCGGAAGCGGAAGCGCCGCCGCCGGATGCGGCGAACGCGGTGCGCCTGATGTCGATTCATGCGGCGAAGGGGCTCGAATTTCCGGTGGTTTTCGTGAGTGCCTTGCATCGCCGGCCGGATTTGCGAAAGCCGGTGATCGCGTTTTCGAGCGCGGCGGGATTGGGCGCCCGGTGGAGGAATCTGGCGACCGGTGCGGGGCAATCCGATACCGCGCACATGCGTTTCGTCGCCGAATGGAAGCGCAAGGAAGAAGAAGAGGAAAACCGGCTGCTGTATGTGGCGATGACGCGCGCCCAGGATCGTCTGATTTTGACGCATGCCGGCGGCAAGCGGCAATCGGCGTGGCTGCGCATGGCGGAAGCCGTTCCGGCGACGCTCGAAACCGATTCGCCGCCCGACCCTCCGCCCGCGGTTGCAACCCGCGTCGAGGCCGTCCCGGAAAGACTGTGCGATCCGCCGGCCATCTCCGGCCAGCACGATTCGGCCGCGGCGGTCACCTCGATCGTAGCGTTCCAGGAATGCCCGCGAAAATATTTTCTGTCGACGCTGGCGGAAGGAGAACGGATTTTCGGCGGCGATGGAGGAATTGCCATCGGGCTTGCGGCCCATCGGTTACTCGCTGGTGAAAAAATCGACGATCCGGAAGCGCAGGCGCTGGTCGCGCGTTTCGACGAGAGCGAACTCGGGGCACGCTCGCGGCGCGCGATTCGCGTCGAGCGCGAGTTCGATTTCATGTTGCATGTCGAAGATATCGTCCTGCGCGGCAGAATCGACCTGTGGTTTGAAGAGAACGGCGAACTGATCGTGGTCGATTATAAAACCGATCGCGACGAATCGCGCGCGGATCAGTACGCGTTGCAGTTGCGGCTGT
>JASHWA010000311.1 GCA_030044325.1 Bryobacteraceae bacterium | reverse complement strand
AACCTGCTACACGTCCAGATTCCGAACGTCCAGCGCGTTCTCTTCGATAAACTTGCGCCGGCTCTCCACGTCCTCACCCATCAGCGTGGTGAAAATCGTCTCCGTCTGCGCCAGATCTTCCAGCGAAACTTTGAGCAGCGTGCGAGTCTCGATGTTCATGGTCGTTTCCCAAAGCTGCCCCGCATTCATCTCGCCCAGCCCCTTGTAGCGCTGCACGTTCACCTCGCGGGTCCCTTCGTTCTTGACGAAGCTCAGCAGCTCGCGCCAGGCCGCTTGCGGCTCGCGCGCCGAATCCTTCACCACCGTGAACGGCGGCTGATTGAATTTGAGCGTCTGCCGCGCGATCGACCGCAGCCGCCGGTATTCGGGCTGCGCCGCGAGCTCGATATTGATCGCGCGCTCCGCGTTGGTGTGGTCCTTGTAGGTGACCATCCACACCGAATGCTCTTCGTCGCGCTTCAGCTCCGTCTCGATCTTCAAAGCCTTCAGCGCGTCGTGCACCGGCTTGAGATTCTTTTCGTCGCTGAAATCGCCCTTGGTATCGATCGCCAGCTCGATGCGCGACAGAACTTCGATCACGCGCGATTCACGCAGCCGGCGTTCCAGCCGCCGCCACGTGATTTGCAGCTCCTCCAGCTGCATCAGGAAATTGCGCAGCTCCGTTCCTTCGAGCACCGTCTTGTCCGCCAGCTCCACTTTCAGATTCTCGGTGGCGCGCCGCAGAATTTCGCGCGTGAATTCTTTGTCGTCCTTGATATATTTTTCGCTCTTCCCTTTTTTGATGCGATACAGCGGCGGCTGCGCCACAAACACGTGCCCCCGCTTGATCAGCTCCTGCATCTGGCGGAAGAAAAACGTGAGCAGCAGCGTGCGAATATGGCTCCCGTCCACGTCGGCGTCGGTCATGATGATGATTTTTCCGTAGCGCAGCCGCGCCGGATCGAAATCGTCTTTGATTCCCGTGCCGATCGCCGTGATCATCGCGCGGATTTCCTCGTGGCCCAGCATTTTTTCGAGGCGCGCCTTTTCCACGTTCAGAATTTTTCCGCGCAGCGGCAAAATCGCCTGGTAGCGCCGGTCCCGCCCGCCCTTCGCCGTTCCGCCCGCCGATTCGCCCTCGACTAAAAACAACTCGCACCGCTCCGGATCTTTCTCCTGGCAATCCGCAAGCTTCCCCGGCAACCCTCCCGAATCGAGCGCGCCCTTGCGCCTGGTCAGATCCCGCGCCTTCCGCGCCGCCTCACGAGCCCGCGACGCATCGATCGCCTTTGAGACAATCTTGCGCATCACCGCCGGATTCTTGTCGAAAAATTCGCCCAGCTTCTCGTTGATGAACTGGACTACGTAGCCGCCGATATCGGAATTCAGCTTGCCCTTAGTCTGTCCCTCGAACTGCGGCTGCGGCAGCTTCACGCTGATCACCGCCGCCAAACCTTCACGCACGTCGTCGCCCGTCAAATTCTCCTTGACGTCTTTAAACAACCCCGCCGATTGACCCGCGGCGTTGATGGTTCGCGTCAGCGCGCTGCGAAACGCAGTCAGATGCGTCCCGCCATCCACCGTGTTGATGTTGTTGGCGAAGCTGAACACCAGCTCGCCGTACGTGTCGTTGTACTGGAGCGCAATGTCCATCGTGAGCGTGCCGCCGTTGGCGAGTTCGCGCTCGCCTTCGAAAGCGATCGGCTTGTCGTGCAGCACGGCCTTGCCGCGATTCAGGTGTTTGATGAACTCGGCGATCCCGCCGTTGAAGTGGAATTCGGTTTCGCGCTGCGGCTCCTGCCGCTCATCGGTCAAGGTGATTTTGAGACCTTTGTTCAAAAACGCGAGCTCGCGCAGCCGCTGCGCCAGCGTGTCGAAATTGAACTTGGTCGCGTCCATGATCGACGCGTCCGGTTTGAAGGTCACTTTCGTGCCCGTCTTCCGCCCGGCTTTTCCCGTCGCCGCGAGCGGAGCCTTGGGGATTCCACGCGCATACTCCTGCTCCCAGGTGACCGACGCCGTCTCGCCCTTGCGCGGCCGCCAGATTTCCAGCTCCAGCCATTCCGACAGCGCGTTCACGCAGCTTACGCCCACCCCGTGCAGACCCCCCGAAACTTTGTACGAATTCGAATCGAACTTTCCGCCCGCGTGCAGCTTGGTCATCACCACCTGCGCCGCGGAAACGCCCTCCTCTTCGTGAATGTCCACCGGAATGCCGCGCCCGTTGTCCACCACTGTGATCGAATCGTCTTCATGAATCGTAACGTTGACCTCGGTGCAATATCCGGCCAGCGCTTCATCCACGGAATTATCGACCACTTCGTACACCAGGTGATGCAGCCCCATTTCGCCGGTCGAGCCGATGTACATCGCCGGCCGCAGCCGCACCGCTTCCAGGCCTTCCAGCACCTTGATACTTGAGGAATCGTACACGGGTGGTTTTTTCGGGTCTTCCGGCGTCAGGCCGGTGGTATCTTTTGTTGACATTGTGCTTCTTTAACTCACTTCGGAAACTTGGGATAGTTTCAAATGCGCATGGGCATGATCACGTAGCGATAGCTCTCCGCCTTTTCACCCGCCGGCCGAAGCTCGCCCGCGCTGTGCGGATCCTTGAACAGGAAATTCACCTGCGGGTCGGAAATGGCGCGCAGGAAATCGAGCATGTATTGCGCGTTGAAGCCGATCTCGGTCGCCGGACCCTCATAGGTCATAGGAATGCTCTCTTCACTCTCGCCCGTGTCCGATACCGACGAGTACACTTTGAACTCACTCGGCGCAAAGCGCACTCGGATCGCGCGTGAGCGTTCGTCGGAAAACTGCGCCACGCGCTCGATCGCGCCGCGCAACTCCTCGCGCTCAAGCGTCACGGAATGTGGATGTTCCCTCGGCAGCACACGCTCGTAATCGGGAAAATTGCCGGTCAGCTTGCGGCTCAAAAGCAGACGGTCGCCCAACTGGAAAAACAAATGATTCTCGTCGCCGGAAAAACGCAACATTGCCGCTGGATCGGCTTCGCTCGCGAGCTTTTGCAACTCCTGCATCGCTTTTCTCGGAAGCAGCGCGCGATACGCCGCGCCGATTCCCGGAATTTCGCCCGCGCTTTCGATCATCGCCAGCCGGTGGCTGTCCGTCGCCACCATGGTCAGCCCGCCTTTTCTCAGCACCAGCAGCGCGCCGTTCAGCGTGAACCGCGATTCCTCCGCCGAGATCGAAAAAATTGTCTTCGCGATCATCGACGCGAGCACGCCAATCGGAATCTCGGCGAGCAGCGCCGGCATCTGCGGCAGCTCCGGAAAACTCTCGCGCGACATCCCCGCGATCCGCGTTCTCGACCGGCCGCTCACCAGGCTCGCCCAGTTGTTCTCCTGAATCTTCACCTGCACGTCGCCATCCGGCAACAGGCGCACGTAGTCGAGCAGGCGCCGTGCCGGCACCGTTCCACCGCCCGCTTTCTTTACGCGCGCCGGACACGAGCACCGGATCCCCAATTCCAGATCCGTCGCCGTCAGAAGAATACGATCGCCGTCGGCTTCCACCAGCACGTTCGACAGGATCGGAATTGTCGTCTTGCGCTCGACCACGCCTTGTGAAAGGTTCAGCTCGCGAACCAGGTCTGCCCTGCTAACGGTAAATTCCATGGACGATCCTCAGGCTTCTCTTGGCGATTCTTCTCTCTGTCTCTTAGAAAAATAGACACTAGAAAAGAACAAGATTCATAGGGACTGTTGAAAAGTTGATTTCTCTGTAAATTATAGCAAATCGGAGGAGTTAATGCCATCAGAAGTTGTGGGTTCGGGTGTGCGCGAAACCCGCATTTCGACCCCCTTCTAAAAGTCCCCACAGGCATTCACAGCCCTCGACCAGGTCCTTCTGCGGAAAACTTTCTAACTTCAACGGATTGAGTCGGTTATGCTGTGGATTAATCTGTTCAGATCCGGATCGATCTGGCGTTGCGTCTCGATTTTCTGAATCGAATGCAGCACCGTTGTGTGATGTTTGCTGAAAACCCGGCCGATCTCCGGCAGCGACGAGCCGATCAGGTCCTTCATCAGGTACATCGCAATCTGCCGCGGAAATGTGATGTTGCGCGCGTTGCTTTTTTGCTTGAGCAGCGCCGGTTGAACCTGAAACTTTTCGGCGACTGTGCGCAGCACCGCATCCATCGTGATTCGCTTCTCCTGATTCGGAATCAGATATTTCAACGCCTGCTGCGCCATCGCCAGCGTGATCGGCGACGCCGTCACCGAGGAATACGCGAGCAGTTTCACCAGCGCGCCTTCGAGTTCGCGAACATTCGACTTCGTTTTTGTCGCAATGTAATTCCGCACGTCTTCCGGAAGCGTGATTCCCTCCACTTCGGCTTTCTTGTCGAGAATCGCCATCTTGGTTTCGAGGTCCGGCGGCGCGATGTCCACCATCAGCCCCCACTCGAACCGGGAACGCAGCCGCTCCGTCAAATTCGGAGTGCTTTTCGGCGCCGAATCGCTCGAGATTACGATCTGCTTTTGATGATCGTACAGCTCATTGAAGGTGTGGAAAAATTCTTCCTGCGTGCGCTCCTTACCCGCAAGCACCTGAATGTCGTCAATCAGCAGAACGTCGGCCGAGCGGTAATGCCGGTGAAACGCCGGCATACGGTCCGAGCGGAAGCAGCCGATCATCTCGTTCATAAAGCGCTCACCCGCCGTGTACACGATGCGCATCGCCGGATACCGGTCGAGCAGGTCGCGCCCGATGGCATGCATCAGGTGCGTCTTTCCCACCCCCACGCCGCCGTAAATGAACAACGGATTGTAGCTGCGTGACGGACTGTTGGCGACGGCCCTCGCCGCCGCGTGCGCGAACTGGTTGCACGATCCCACTACAAAATTGTCGAAGCGGAATTTCGGGTTGATTTGTCCGATGGTGGACGCGAAAATCGGCTCCGGCGCCGGGCTGTTTTCGATCGCCGGCGCCGCAGACGCGCGTGGCACGTACGCGATATTGTCAACCCGCAATCCTAGCTCGCGCGCCGCGCTGCGAATGTCCTCCGCGTACTCCTGTTCGAGCCACTCTTTTGTAACCGTATCGGGAACCGTCACGCGTATCGAATCGCCTTCGAGCGACTCGAGTTGCGTCCGCATCAGCCAATTCTGATATCCCTGGGGGCTGATCTTACCAGCCAATTTCTCCTTGATCTGATTCCATGGGTCTTTCTGGAATGGACCGTTGTTGAATTCTGCCGCTGTAGCCGCCATTTCAAATCTCTGCTCCCCGTTTGGCCAGACAATTCCCACATCATTTCCACACATTGTGGAAATCGCACCAATCCCCGGATTCTTGTTTTGGACCGTTAGGCCGCGCTCAGTACTGAACGGGCCCGCCGAAAATTGCTCCTCCAAATGCCCGCGTCGATGATTTTAGCATTACTTCGAATCCGTCACAACATCCAAGTTGATGCTATAAATCTTCTATTATCATTAAGTTGCGAGAACTCTATGATTTTCAGAACATTGCCCCGCGGGGATGTTTTTCCGTTTCCAAAACGGTTACAGTCTTTTGAACACTCGTTCCAAACCGAAAAAGTCCACCCAAATACAGCTCACAAATTCATCGTCCTAAAACCTACAAAAACACGTCGGAACCGCTTCATGACTGCCGTGCCTCAAACCGCCCGCCGATTGAGGCGCGACAGTCATAGAGCGCGTTGCGCGATACGGGGCCAGCCTGCGGAGTCGTCTGCCGGGGACCTTGATATTTTGACAAACTACCCGCGACGGCGCGACAATAGCAGTGTTTCCCCGCGCGGGAGTAACTCAGCTGGTAGAGTGCAACCTTGCCAAGGTTGATGTCGCGGGTTCGAATCCCGTCTCCCGCTCCAGGCTCTACGCCAAAAACGGGGGCGAACCCCGATCCCGAACTGATTTCTAAGAACATAACACCTTCACGCGCAGTCTGTAGTTTTGGAAGTTACGAAAACCGTAGGCTTGCCGATTGATGAGCTCCATTTTGTTGTGGAAGCCTTCGGTGATGCCGTTGTTGCGGGTGAAGCGCCACATGGCGACGATCTCCTCGGACCAGGCCGCCAATGTCTGACCGAGCTGGACCAGTTGGGCGAGACCGGCCTGGCGCAACTGGTAAACGGCGCGCAGGAAGCGCGGCACCAGTTGCTCGCATTGCTTGCGGGTGCGATGTTTTTTCAGCAGCAGGTAGCACAGCCGCTGTTTGAAGCGGTAGATGGTTTCCAGCACCGGGTGATCGGCCAGATAGGCTGCCAGGCGAGGCTGTTGATCGGCTCTGAGGTTGTGGCGATGACGGCGCATCAGGGAAAGCAGGCCTCGGTTCCTGGCGCCGACGCCATCGATGTCTCGCCAGCAGGCCAGGAAGTGATGGTTGATGATGCGGATCACATGGAAACGGTCGGCCACGATGCGCGCGTTGGGAAAGTGCAACCGGACCAGCGAACGATAGTGGGCGGCCAGGTCCATGCACACCACGCGCACTTCGGCTTTGCCTTCCAGGCGCTGAAAATAGGCCGCCAGAGAAAGCTCCGAACGGCCCAAGATGACGTCGTAGACTTTGTGATTCCGCAGGTCACACAGCGTAGTGGCGTAGCCGGAGCGGCGGGTGAAGAAGTGTTCGTCGATGCCCAGCAGTTGCGGACAACGCGCGGAGTGCCACTCGCCGAACTGACGCTTGAGTCCGCGTTGAAAATAGCGCTCCACGGTGGCCGCGCCGATGCCTTCGCGCCGGCCCAGCCGGCTGCGGTTGATTCCGTCCAGGTGCTCGCGGAAGATCATTTTCTGGAAAGCTTCACTGGACCGCTGGCAGGGCTGAATGCCTGGAAACCGTTGGCGGAAGTAGCGCCCGCAGTCCTGGCATTGAAATTTCGAGGCTTCTAACTCGAGAATGCAGTGTCGCAGACCCCAGTTTTCATGCCGCACGCGCCGCCTGTATCGGCCTTTGTTTCGCAGCCGATCGCGACCGCAGTGCGGACATGATCGGGGCCCCGTGTAGCGGGCCAAGATATGGATGCCTCCGCCGCGGATCTGTAAATCGGTAATCTCATAATCGGGCAGTCCTAAAACGAGCTCTGATCTGATCAAAACAATTCCTCCAAGAATGTTTTATCAGTCAGGGATCACGGCCTGCCCCCATTTTCGATCAAGAGCCGTGTTCCAACTCCGCGTTTTTCACTTGACAATGCCAGCTGCGACAGCACGGTGCCTCACGAGGCGTGTATAATATTTTGTACATGCTCATTCCATGGAACGTGAAAAGCAGATCCGTTGGGTAGGCTCGGCTTACGATGATCTGTTGGCTTTCCCGAAAGACGCCCGCAAAGAAGCGGGTTTCCAACTGGGTAAGGTCCAGGCCGGCCTTGAACCGAGTGACTGGAAGCCGTTCGACGCTGTAGGTGCGGGGACAAGGGAAATTCGCATCAGCGAAGCGAGCGGCATCTATCGCGTGATGTATGTCGCCAAGTTCGAGGAAGCCGTGTACGTCTTGCACTGTTTCCAGAAGAAGAGTCAGGCCACCAGTAAGCAAGACCAAAATATGGCCGCGGCACGCTATCGAGCCGTGGTCAAGGCGAGAAAGGAAAATAAATGAAGATCGATACTAAGATTCGCCACGTTACGAAGCCCGGTGCAAACCTCTTTCTGGAACTGGGTTTTTCACCACAAGAGGCCAAGCGTCTGCAGGCGGTGTCCCGTAGGCAGATCAATGACGCTCGACTGCTCAAACAGCAACTCATGGAAGAACTGTCCGTGTGGATTGAGGAACATCACCTGAAGCAATCCCAAGTCGCTGAGATCCTGATGGTTTCGCGCCCGCGCGTCTCCGATGTGGTGAACAAGAAGACAGCAAAGTTCACTATCGACACGCTTGTTGAAATGCTCAGCCGCGTAGGCAAGCCGGTCAGGCTGGCCGTTAATTGACGACGTCAGTAGTTTGGCACTCGATTTCACGCGAGTTGCATAACTCCCATCGCGTGGGTGAGGCCCATGCGTCCTCATATAATCAACAACTTGTGGGTGGAGAGGTGGTTGGAAACCACGTTTTCCGGGGAGCCAATCCAGTTTCACGATTTGCTTATACCGCCCCCGTTTTCATGAACTTGCAGTTCGAGCTCTCGCAACCACCCCAGCATGGATTAGAACCCGGAACGAATGCTCCAATTGCTATTCCGGCTTCGGCAGGGAGTAGATGCGCAGTTCGCCGGACTCGAAACTCGCGTACCTTGATCCATCTGGGGACAGCGCCGCGCGTCCGTTTTTCGGAAAGCGGCGATTGACAAGCGGAGTTTGCGATTTCCGATCAAACACTATCCAGCGGCCGTCGTCGCTACGGTCGTCACCTGTAGCGAACGCAGCGTACCGAGACATGTCCGCAGTTGCGCTCTGTACCGACCCGTAATAATCTCTGGGAGTCCACGGCAGCAGCTCTGTGGTTTGATCCTTTTTCCAGATGACCAGTTGCCCCGCCTTGCTTCCCCTCACGCTGACTTGTCCCACAACACTCCCGTCAGCCAAGATGCCGGGTATCTGGGCTGTGTCACCATCAGGCAATCGAACCTGCCAGGTGGTTCGATCCTCACCTTCTGCGTTCATTGTGCAGCGTTGCCTCGCGCCTGCATAGACAATTCCGGTCGAGACGTATTCACTCGGTCGCAACTCTTGTTGACAGGTCATATAGGCGACGCCGCGCTCCCCAAACTTCCGATCACGTGCGTCGATCGGCCAGTCCTGTTTCCATTCCTTTATCTGTGAAGGAGGCGAGCCGTCCAAGATGTCGTAGGTCCGCGATTGGCCTAACGTAAAGCCCTCCTGAAACACCAGAGCGTGGTTGACGAAGGTCGTTTGCTCCAGAAAACGATCAACACGTGCGACGTCTTGCAAGTTCGCATCGAGCAACAGAACACCCGATTTCGATTCACGACGGTGTCTCACCCGTAGTTGAAAGTTGAGGCGGCGGTTCCCCCTGATTCTGAATAGAATCGGGGTGATCAAACCTTGAAAAGGAGAACCGCCGTGAAACGAAGC
>JASHWA010000310.1 GCA_030044325.1 Bryobacteraceae bacterium | reverse complement strand
ATGAGGGCGGGCGTTTCGGCCGGCGAAGGATCACCGGCGGTCAGGTAAGCGATGAGGCCTTTGCGGCCGCTTTGCTTCAAGCAGCTGAACATGCGCCCGATGCGCGTCATGACCGATCCAGCTCCGGGAAGCTCTCGCGATAGATATCGATGTCTTTGTCGCCGCGGCCGGAGAGGTTCACGACAAAGATTTTCTCTTTGGCCGCGGGCGCGCGCTTGATGGCTTCGGCAACGGCATGGGCCGATTCCAGGGCTGGGATGATGCCTTCGAGACGCGAGAGGGTGCGTGCTGCCTCGAGCGCTTCCGCATCGGAGGCCGCTGTATATTCGGCGCGCTTCTGATCGTGCAGCCAGGCATGCTCAGGGCCGATCATGGCGTAATCCAGGCCGGCGGAAACCGAATGCGTGAGGGCGATTTGTCCGTGGTCATCCTGCAGCACAAAGCTGTAAGCGCCCTGAAGAACGCCGGGGGCTCCGCCGCGATAGCGGGCCGCATGCTCGCCGAGGGCCGAACCGCATCCGCCGGCCTCAATACCAATCAATTGCACGGCTAAGTCGGGAAGGAATGCGTGGAAAATGCCGATGGCATTGGAGCCGCCACCTACGCAGGCCAGCACAGCATCCGGCAGGCGGCCTTCGGCTTCGAGAATCTGCCGGCGGGCTTCCTGGCCGATGACCTTGTGAAAATCGCGCACCATCATGGGATAGGGATGCGCGCCGAGCGCGGAGCCGAGCAGATAATGCGTCGATTCGACGTTGGTTACCCAGTCGCGCATGGCTTCGCTGATGGCGTCCTTGAGGGTGCGGCTGCCGTTGGTGACGCTGACCACTTTCGCGCCGAGCATGCGCATGCGGAAAACGTTCAGCGCCTGGCGGCGCATGTCCTGTTCGCCCATGTAGACGGTGCAATCGAAACCGAACAGCGCGCACACCGTCGCCGTAGCGACTCCATGTTGTCCGGCGCCGGTTTCGGCGATGATGCGATGCTTGCCCATTCTGCGCGCGACCAGCGCCTGGCCGATGCAGTTGTTGATCTTGTGCGCTCCGGTGTGGAGGAGATCTTCGCGCTTGAGATAGATTTTCGCGCCGCCGAGCGTTTCGCTCAGGCGCTTGGCGAAATACAGCGGCGTGGGGCGGCCGGCGTAGTGCGTGAGCAGATCGGAGAGCTCGGATTGAAAGGCGGGATCGGCGGAGGCTTCGCTGTAGGCGCGCTCGAGCTGTTCGAGCGGGGCCATTAAAACTTCGGGAACGAATCGTCCGCCGTAGGGGCCGAAGTGGCCGCTGGAATCGGGTTGCGATGCAATCATGACGCTCTCCGCGCGGCTTCGATGAAGCGGCGCACTTTTTCGTGATCTTTGATGCCGGGCGCGGATTCAAGTTTGGAACTCGCATCGACCCCCCAGGGATGCGCGACGCGGATGGCTTGGGCGACGTTGGCGTCGTCGAGGCCGCCGGCGACGATGACTTTGGCGCGCTGGGCGATGTCGCCGGCGATGTTCCAATCGAAGGGGACTCCCTGAACCGCACTGTCGAGAAAAAGCGCCTCTGCCTTCGAACCGAAGCCGAGTCCACCACCGCCGATCGGAACGCGGACGGCGCTCCAGAAGCGGATTCCGCGTCGAATCGAATAGCTTCCGTAGACTTGAGCCACGTCGAGTCCGGCGGCGTCCATGACCGCTTGATCGATTGACGCGTCCACAAACACTCCAATCTTACTGACATTCAATCCGTCGCCGAGCTCGCGAGCTTGTTCGGGGGTGACGTAGCGGGGACTCGCTTTATGAAAGATGAAGCCGATGGCGTCGGCTCCCGCTTCGGCCGCCGCTTCGGCATCCTCGCGTCGCATAATTCCGCAGATTTTGACCATCATGACCGCAAATTCCGGATCGCCGGAGCGGGGTCGGGCGATTTCATCAGATGCTCGCCGACTAGAAAGGCGTCGAAGCCGGCCGCAGCGAGGCGCCGCACGCTTTGGGCGCAATGGATTCCGCTCTCCGCGATTTTCACCGCATTTTTCGGAATTTTGGGCGCGAGCAGCAGCGATGTTTCGAGCTTCACTTCAAAAGTGTGGAGGTCGCGGTTGTTGACGCCGATGATTTCGGCGCCGGACTCGATCGCCGCGTCGAGCTCTTGGGCATCGTGCACCTCGACCAGCACGGCGATATGAAGCTCGGCGGCAAGCTCGCGGAATTTGCGCATTTGGGCGGCGCTCAGGATGGCGGCGATCAACAGAATTGCGTCGGCTCCGCTCGCCGCGGCTTCGATGACGTGAAATTCGCTGATGGTGAAATCCTTGCGCAGGACCGGCAGGGATGTTGCGGCGCGGGCAACGCGAAGGTCATGAACAGACCCTCCGAAAAATTCGGCGTCGGTCAAAACGCTCAGCGCGGCCGCACCGCCCGACGCGTAGGTCGCCGCGATTTGCGCGGGCTCAAAACTTTCGGCGAACACGCCCCGGCTGGGCGAGGCCTTTTTGATTTCGGCGATAATGGCGGGCGGATTCGCGGTCAAGGCGCGCTTGAAATCGCGAAAGTCACGGCGCTCGGCGGCCGATTTTTCGTATTCGGGAAAGCGCGAGGCCTCGCGCGCGAGCGCTTCACGCTTGCGTTCGACAATGCGGGCGAGGATGCCTGGCACAACGCGGACCATGCGGGGAAACATTCATGGTAGCACCACCTGTAACCTGACCCGGCCCGTTTCGAAGCACACGTCGAGGGATCCGGAATGGGCTTCGGCGATGCGGCGCGCGCAGTTGAGGCTCAGCGCGCCGCCGGCGATGGAGCGGAAACCGGGCGCACCGGTTTCGATTTCGAGCAGGACGCCGCAGGCGTGCTTCGAAGTTCGAATCAGTGCGGGATGGGTTTCCGTTGCAATCTGGCGAAAAAGCGTGAGCAGATTTTCGACCAGCGAGCGCGCCAGGCCCGGGTCGGCGTGAACCAGACAGTTGCCCGCGAGCTCGAAGCGCAAAGCGGAGCGGCTGCTGGCCGCTTCCGTGAGAATCTCTTCGAGATCGATATATTCGGGCGCGGGCGCGGCGCAATCGTCGGCTTGCAGGCCGTTCGACAGAATCCAGTTGGATTGTTCCACCAAGCGCTGGAGCCGGTCGAGCTGCTCATGGGTTTTCTCGTTGTCATGCGGCAGCACCAGCGCGAGGTAATACGCGATCGCCTCGATGGTGCTCAAGGGCTGCCGAAGTTCGTGCGCCAGATCGCGCAGTGCGATGGGGTCCATCCGAAATCAGCGGGGGAGATCCCCTTTATACCACTAATCTGGCGCGCACACGATCGCTCAAAACTTTTCCGTCGACGCGTTTGCCGGCGAGCTTCAACTGCGCGGCCTTCATGACTTGTCCCATTTGTTTCGGAGAATTGGCGCCGGTTTCCGCGATTGCGGCGGCGATAGCGGCGTCCATTTCGGCATCGGTAGGCGCGGCGGGCATGTAGGATTCGACGATTTGGAGCTCGGTTTCCTCTTTATCGGCGAGCTCGGGCCGGTTGCCTTTGCGAAACATGTCGGCGGCTTCGCGGCGCTGCTTGATGATGGTGGTGAGGATTTGCAGTTCGGCGGCTTGATCGAGCGGCTTCATGGTATCGACCTTGTATTTCATGAGGGCGGTTTTCACCAGGCGCAGGGCGTTGAGGCGAATGTGATCGCCGGATTTCATGGAGGCGGTCATATCGGACTGGATTTGATCGAGCAGGGGCATTTGGAATTTAGTTTATCAGCGCGAGAAAGATTGCATTCTTCGCCCACTATATGTATTCTTGGGGACAGAAACGCTTGAATTTGACTGGGACGAGGCGAACATTTCGCATATCGCGAGGCATGGAATCGCTCCGGGCAAAATCGAGAGCGCGTTGGGGCACGACCCGATAGATATAGGCTACGAGGTCGTGGGTGACGAGGAGCGGTGGACGTCGCTTGGGCACACCGAAGAGCTTAGAGTTCTCAAGGTGGTCTGGACGATGCGTGGACGCGCAGTGCGGCCGGTCACGGCGGTGGTTGCGCCACGGCGGGACAGGGTCAGGTATTTGAGATTCCGTGGACTGATTGAATGAAGAAACTGATCGTTCCGAAATTCGCCACGGAGGCCGAAGAAGCCCGGTGGTGGGATGACCACATGGACATCGTAGGTGAGCATCTGCTGGAGGCGATGCGAAACGGCACAGCGCAGCACGGCACGCCGGAGCGCCTGGTGCGCGAAGCTCGCGCGGCCAAGACCATTGAGTTGCCGGATGACGACCTCGACAGGGCGCTGAGGTTTGCGCGGCGCAAAAAAGTAGATGGCCGTCAGTACATCCTCGACCTGCTGCACAGCGCGCTCGATCGCGAACAAGCCGCGATGAAGCGCGCGGCGCGGCGGAAATCCGCCTGAGCGCGGCTTTGTTATCCTTGAAATAACTCCCATGTACATCAAGAAGCAACGTCTGCTTACGCCGGGGCCGACGCCCCTTTATCCCAAGGCCCTGTATGCCATGCTGGGGTCGGATCTGCATCATCGGACCGACGATTTTCGCGCCGTTTATAAATCCGTGCTCGCCGATTTGAAGGAACTGATGGGCACGCAGAACGACGTTCTGGTGCTGGTTTCTTCGGGCACGGGCGCCATGGAAGCGTCGGTGACCAACTGCTTTTCGCCGGGCGACCGGGTGATCGTGTGCTCGGCCGGAAAATTCGGCGAGCGCTGGGGCGAGATTACCAAAGCGTTCGGGCTGAACGTGACTCTGATCGAGGAGCCATACGGGAAATCGGTGTCGCCGGAGGCGGTCGCCAAGGCGCTCGCGGCGAATCCGGACGCCAAGGGCGTGTTCGTGCAGGCCTCGGAAACATCGACGGGCGCGGCGCACGACGTTCGCGCGATGGGCGAGGCGGTGAAAAAGACGCAGGCGATTTTCGTGGTGGATGCGATTACGGGGCTGGGGACCATGCCGCTGGATATCGACGCCTGGGGCTTGGACATCGTGATCGGCGGTTCGCAGAAGGCGTTCATGGTGCCGCCGGGGATCGCGTTTCTCTCGATCAGTGCGAAGGCGTGGGCGCAAATGGAAAGCGCGAAGCTGCCGAAGTTCTACTTCAATTTGAAAAAAGAGAAGAAGAACGCGGTGAACGGCGAATCGAGCTGGACGCCGGCGACGTCGCTGATGCTGGGCATGGCGGAAGCGCTGAAGTATATCAAGTCGCTGGGCATGGCGAACCTGGTGAAGAACGCCGACCAGCTTGCGCGCGCGACTCGCACGGCCTGCGCGGCACTGGGTCTCGACCTGTTCGCGCCGGAGCATCCGGCCGCGTCGGTGACCGCGGTGAAAGCGCCCGCGGGGATGGATTCGGGTGTGATCGTTAAGGAATTCAAGAACCGTTTCGGATCGATTATTGCGAACGGGCAGGGCTCGATGAAGGGGCAGATTTTCCGCATCGCGCACCTGGGATATTTCGATTACGCGGACCTGTTCGCGATGGTGGCGGAGCTCGAGCTGATTCTGAAGGCGAACGGCGTAGCGGTAAAGCTCGGAGCGGGCGTGGCCGCGGTCGAGCAGGCGTATGCCGAAATCGCTATCGAGAAAAAAGAGACGGTGAACGCATAATTCGGGACATGAAAATTGTCATCGCAGAGCCCCTGGCGGAGGCTGGAATTCAGCTTCTCAAAGCGCAGCCGGGATGGAACGTGGTGGTTTCGAACCCGGCGGAGTTCGCGCGCGAACTGGACGACGCCGATGCGCTGATCGTGCGGGCGGTGAAAATCGACGCGAACCTGCTCGCGCGGGCGCCCAAGCTGCGCGTGATCGGGCGGGCGGATGTCGGCGTCGATAATCTCGATCTCGACGCGGCGACCAAGGCGGGCGTTCTGGTGATGAACACGCCGGGAGGCAACGCGGTTTCCGTGGCCGAACACACGCTCGGGCTGATGCTGGCGATGGCGCGGAGGATTCCGCAGGCGATCGCGTCGGTGAAAAGCGGGCAGTGGGAAAATCACAAGTTTCTGGGAACGGAGCTGCGCGGCAAGACGCTGGGCGTGATCGGATTGGGGAGCATCGGGCGGGAAGTGGTGCGGCGCGCGCGAGGATTCGAGATGCGCATCGTGGCGAGCGATCCGTACGTGAACTCGCGCGCGGCGGCGGATCTGGGAACGCGGCTGCTTCCGCTCGAAGAGCTTTATGCGGAGAGCGATTACATCACGCTGCACGTGGCGCTGACCACGGAAACGCACGGAATGCTGAATGAAGCGGCGTTCGCGCGAATGAAGAAAGGCGTGCGCATCGTCAACTGCGCGCGCGGCGAGCTCATCGATGGTGTCGCGCTGAAGCGGGCCATCGAATCGGGCAAAGCCGCGGGCGCGGCGCTGGATGTTTTTCAGACCGAACCGCCGGTGGGCGAGCCGCTGCTGGCATTCGATAACGTTCTGGCGACGCCGCACATCGGAGGGTCGACCGAGGAGGCGCAGGAATCGGTAGGGGTGCGGATCGCGGGGCAGGTGCGCGATTATCTGCG